>VHCZ01000291.1 GCA_016871535.1 Verrucomicrobiota bacterium | reverse complement strand
AGGCTCCTCCCGGCCACCGGCGCCTGGAGATTCGGTACACGGCGCTCAGCTTCACGGCCCCCGAAAAGGTTCGATTCCAATTTCGACTGGAGAATCTGGACGAGGATTGGACCGACGCCGGCTCGCGGCGCACGGCTTACTATCAGGCGCTGCGGCCCGGCGACTACCGCTTTCGCGTGCTCGCCTGCAACAACGCCGGCGTCTGGAATGAAAGCGGCGCGGCGCTCGCACTGACCGTGCTGCCGCATTTCTGGCAAACGGCCTGGTTCCGGTTGCTGCTGGCCCTGATTTGCGCGGGCGGGGTGCTGGGTTTGCACTTGCTGCGGGTCCGCCGCCTGGACCAAGCGCGGGTCGCGCAGGAAGCCTTTTCGCGGCAATTGATCGAATCGCAAGAAAGCGAGCGCAAGCGGATGGCCGCCGAGCTCCACGACGGGCTCAGCCAGGAATTGCTCGTCATGAAGAACCGCGCCCTCATGGGGCTGAAACACGACGGCAATCCGCAACGCATGGCCGAGCAGTTCCGCGAGATTTCCACCGTTGCCACCGAGGCTATTCGAATCGTGCGCGAAATCGCGCAGAACCTTCGCCCGTTTCAACTCGATGAATTGGGCCTGACCAAAGCCATTCAAGCGGCGCTGGCGAAACTGAACCAATCAGCCGGATTGCAGTTTCGGAGCGAGTTGGACTGCTCGATGGCATTGGCTCAGCAGGAGCCACGCCCCACTTTAACTGAGGAATACGAGCCCTGGATTTCGGAAGTCACCGCGTCGGCGCGGCGCGATAAAACCTGAAGGCTTGGGCGGGCGCGCTGGCATCTGTGACTTGCGCGGTCCCCGCCGCGCCGACCGTGTTCGTGGAAATCGGGAGCCACGTCCTGAAATCTTGCGTCGCCTCGATCACGTACGACGCGGCGGCGGTGCCGCTGAGCGTGAATTGAAAAGCGCCGCCCGGCTGGCGCGAAGGCGCGCTCAAGGCCGGTCGTTGAGCCGGTGCAATCGCGCCCGGATTGACCGTGAACGCCAGGAGTCCGTTGTTCGAGTTCATCACATACAGCCGGCCTCCGCCAAAATCCACCGAACCCGTGGCATTGGCGTTGGCGTTGTCCGTCGGGAACAATTCCTGATCCACCATCGCCGGGGGATTGGGCAAGCTCGCCAGGTGGTAGAGCCGGAGGTTATCTGGATTCTCGACGGCGATGGCGGCGAGCAAGGTGTTCGCGGCATCCACACCGATGGTGCTGACGCCCAGCGGAACGTCGTTCGCGCCGAGCGTGACTCGCGTTGTGCCCGTGCCGGCGGCCAGATCGAAATCAATCAAGCGCAGCGGGCGGTTGATGGCCGTTCCCCAGAAACTGTTCCCTGCGCCGAACGCAACACCCAGTCCAAAGTCGCCCGCCGTGGCGTCGGTGTTGATAACGGTCGAGGTGAAGGTGATCCCATCGGTGCTCGTGAAGAGAGCGGCGTTTTTGCCGTTGCGAGTTCCCGCGAGAAGCTGCGTGTTCGCTCCCGAACCGCGCACGTCAAACGAATCGCCAAAGCGCCGGCTCGCGGCGTCCGCGCTGCCGCCGCTCGGATCATCGCGATAGGCCAGGACCGGCACGGCGGTCGCGCTGTCGTTTTCCCAGCGATAAATCGCGAACGCCGCCGTCGAACTGTCCGTGACCAGGTTTGCGGCGTACACGGCGCCGTCGTTGGCCACGCCGATCATGTTCACGGCAAATGTGCCGCCGGAGACGACGGCGGTGTCGATGTTCAATTGCCGCAGTTCGGCCCCGGTTTTGCCGTCGAGCACGTAAATCTTGTTCCCGCCCGTGCGGCTGACGAGCAGCGCGTTGCCGGTGGCCGGATTGTAAGCGATGCCGCGTTGCGTGCCGTCGGTGTTGATGTAAGGCCGGTCGCCCGGAGCCAGTTTCCACAGCGGCGTCAGCACCTCGGATTGCGCCACGCGGTTGACGGTCAGCACCGCGTTCGTGCTGGCGGCGGAACCGGCGGAGTTGCTGACTTTCACGCGGTAATTTCCCGATGACGCGACCGAAACGTTCGTGAGCGTGAGAATCGAATTCGTGGCGCCGGCGAGATCCGCCTCGCTGAACTGCCATTGATAAGCGAAGGGCAGCGTGCCTTTGGCGGCGACGTTGAAGGACACCGTGGCGCCCACGAGCACGGTTTGGTTCTGCGGTTCGGCGGAAATGGTCGGAGGAGCCGCCGCTGTGGCGGCGATGCGGTAGGCGACCAGTCCGTTGTTGGTGTCGAGCACGAACGCGGCGTTCGCTCCTGAGACCGCGCCAAAGTCCACAGCGCCGGTGCCGTTGGCGTTGGCGTTGTCCGTCGGGAGATTCTCCTGATCGAGCAGGGTGACGTCTGCCGTCGTGGAAATATCGTAAAGGCGGAATTGATCCGGCGTGGCGACGGTGAAGGCGCCGAGCAGTTTCTTCGCGGCGGCAACGCCTATGACCGGAGCGGCATTGGGGAAAATCGGATCGGCGAATTCTTTGATCAAAGTGGCCTGGCCGGTTGCCAGGTTGAATTCGACGTGGCGCAAAGGCGTGCCCGACGATTTCAGCCAAAGCCGGCTGCCTTCGCCGAACGCGACTCCCAAACTCCCCGCTCCTGCCGAGGCGCCCGTGATCACCTTCGCGGTGAATGTCAGGCCATCGGTGGTGGTGAACACTGCGACGGCGGTGCTGGCGCGCGAGGCGGCCACGATCATCGTGTTCGCTCCCGATCCGCGCACGTCGAAGGAATCGCCCCATCGCTGCGGATTCCTGCTCGCGCCGGTGGCGGCATCGAGGCCCGCGGGATCGCCTTCAAAAGCGATTTCAGGTGCGGCGTCGGATTTGTCGCTCGCCCAGCGGTAGATTTTGAAATTCGGCGCCGTCGTGCTGGTGGAAAGGTTGGCGGCATAAACGACGCCGTCATCGGTGACGCCGACCATGTTCAAGGCAAAGGTGCCGCCGGCGACGCCATCGGTGTTCAACGTGCGCACTTCGGCGCCGGTTGCGCCGTCGAGCACGATCACGTTCAAACCGCCGGCGCGATTGACCAGGACCAGATTGGTTGTGGCCGGATTGAAGGCTAGGCCGCGCTGGCTGTTGTCCGTCGTGATGTAGGGCCGGTCGCCGGGGAGCAGTTGCCAGAGCGGAGCCAGATCGTCAGCGCGGATTGGCGTTTGGGCAATAAGCGGCGCGAAGAGGAGAACAGCGAGCCTGAGGGCGAGCCTGGAAAGCTTCGTGTTGCTTGCAGACCCGCTGACGGCCGATAAACTGGTAAGGACGCGTTTCACCGCGTCCCTGAAATTGTCTTTTCGATCGCAGAGTAAAGTCAGGGACGGAGTGGTCCGCGTTTCGCGAGGCGAACATCCTTCTTGGGGAAACTGGCGGCGGGGCTTGGGAAGCTCATCCGTCCCTACCGGGTTCACGGGAAGCTTCCTTGATTTCAGAACCATGCCCACGGTCCTTGAACCGAAAACCATGTGGACCGCAGCCTTTAGGCTGCTTCCGGCCCCGCTCCGGAGTTCGGCGTTGAAGCGGCCTAAAGGCCGCGGTCCGAACAGACGGTTTATGGGAAGACAGGACAGGCGGGAAGGCCGTCCGACGTGGGCCATGGACTTTGCGGAGGTGTTCATAAGTTTGAAAGCGGTCTTCAAAGTAACGGATCACGATTTGGCGCGTCAAAAGTTTGTTGTGTTGCCGTCCACGTTTGGCAGGATGCCCGTCACTGGAGAAACTTGACCGGGAGATCAAAGAACGCGTTCGCCATCGGCGCCCTCGTTGCGTTGACGCTCGGTCTCTTCGGCCTCATGTCGGTGCGCTCGAAACCCGATCCGCTTTACCAGGGGCAAGCGGTCAGTTATTGGATCGAGCAATTCCGGAACCCGGCGACAATGGGGCAAGCCTACCTAGGGTCCGTGCAAAAATAACTTCGGATTTTGCACGGACCCTTAAACCCCGTTTCAAGGTTCAGTCTTCTTAGCGGTGTAACGCGGTGCTGGCCGCGCTATGCTCGCATGCGGGCCACATACGCTCCATCCACGCCGTCCACGAACGGCAACAGCTCTCGCTCCAACTCCAAAGTGAAATTGCCGTGCTCGTTCAGAAACCGGTTCACCACTTCGCGGTTTTCCTCCGGTTCCAGGCTGCAGGTGCTATAGACCAGAATCCCGCCGGACTTCAACTGGCTGGCCGCGGCGCGGAGCAAATCCAACTGGGTTTTCCGAAGGCGATCGATTTCCTCCGGGCGGATGCGCCAGCGCAAATCGACTCGCCGGCGCATGACGCCGGTGTTGGAGCAGGGGGCGTCCACCAGGATGCGGTCGTAAGGCGTGAGGCGTGAGGCGTGAGGCGTGCGCGGTTTGCCTCCTGGGAGGGGTGAAGGGGCGGGGTAATGGAGCGCCGCCTTGTTTTCAGAACCATGCGCATGTGCCGTGACCACGGTAGGGCGAGTCCGTCCCGGCGAGCCGCTCGACGAGATTGGAACACGTCCAGTCCGGCTCGCTGGGGACAGGCTCGCCCCACCTAGACGTTCATAGGAAGTTCCCAGAGTTTCGAAAGCCTCCACACATGTGACGCCGAGGCGGGCGCAGTTTTCCCGGAGCAACGCGAGTCGATCCGGGTGTGTGTCGAGGGCGACGATTCGGCCCTGGTTCCGCATCTTCTGCGCGATGAAAGTGGTCTTGCCGCCGGGCGCGGCACACAGATCGAGGATGCGCTCGCCGGGTTGCGGGTTCAACTCTTCGACCGCGAGCAGCGTGCTGGGATCCTGAAGGTAAAACAGTCCTTGCTGGAAGCTCGGCAAACCTGCCACGCCGGCGGCGTTTTTCAGTTCGAAGACGAGATTCTCGGGTATCCAACTCCGGGAAAATGGCGCGCACTCGACGCCTTCATCGCGCCAAAGTTCGAGCAGCTTCCCAGGTTCAATCCGGAGCGTATTGACGCGCGCGAACGCGGAGGACGGGGTGTTATTCCACTCCATCAATTGGAGCGCGTCGGTTTTTCCGCGCCGGGCGGTCCACCGATTCAGGAGGCATTCCGGATGGGAATGTCCCAAGGCCGGCTGGCTTGATTTCAAGTTCTCCAGCGCCCGTTCCAGAGCCGGGCGTTCCCGAAGGCAATTCCGCAGCACGGCATTGACGAAGCCGGCCTTCGCTCCCAGACCCAGGTCTTTGGCCATCTCGACCGTCTCGTGCACCGCCGCGTGGTCCGGGATTCGGTCCAGCCAGAAAATCTGATACAGGCCCAGGCGCAGAAGCAGCCGAACCAGACTGGCCTGGCGGCGGTCGTCGGTTTTGCGAGCGATCAGCCAGTCCAACGTCGCCTTCCATCGCACCACGCCGTAGGTCAATTCCTGGACCAACCCCCGATCCGGTCCGCTCAACGGACTTTGGGCAAACGCCTGCTGCAAAACGTCCTCGATGAAGTGCGCGCCCTTTTCCCAGCGTTCGAGAACGCGCACGGCAATTTCTCTTGGTTTTTCCGGGGTCACTGATAATAATCTTAATGATACAAAGGGACGCAAGAACGACCCGTTAACGAATCTATGAGAGAAGAGTTTGAAAAGCTAGTCGCCGCCGGCAAAATCAGCCGGCAACACCTGGAGCCGCTCTTGCAGCTCGCCAAGGGAGGATATTGCACGCACCGCAGTTGGGGATTCGGGAAAATCACCACCGTCGATACAGTCTTCTGCCGGTTCAGCATCGATTTTCAGGGCAAAGCGGGGCATTCCATGGACCTTTCATTCGCCGCGGAATCGCTCAAACCCATCCCGACCGATCACATCCTGGTTCGGAAAGCGTCGGACCTCGCTTCGCTGCGCCAGATGGCCGCGCTTCAGCATCTGGATTTGATCAAGCTGGTCCTCCAGAGTTACGGCGGCAAAGCGACGCTCGACCAGATTCAGCAAGTTCTGGTGCCGGATATAATTACCGACGACTGGAAGAAATGGTGGGAAGTCGCCAAACGCGAGCTGAAAAAGGACGGCCACTTCCAGGTCCCGCTCAAGAAATCCGAACCACTCATTTACCACGCGAAAGAAGTCTCGTTGCAGAGCCGGTTGCTGGATGAATTTCGCGCGGCCAAGGGCCTCAAGGCCAAGATTCAGGTCGCCACCAAATTGCTGAAGAGTCTCACCGATCTGACCGACCCAAAAGCCGCCGCTACCGAAGCGATCACGGCGTTGAACGCCGACGTTGCCAGCCATCAACGCACGATGTCCGCCTTGGCCCTGGAGGCGGTGTTTCTTCGCGAGGAACTCCGGACCGCGGCGGGGCTGCCGGCCCAAGAGGGCGAGTTGACCGACAAAGATATTTGGTCCCAAACCAACAAACCCGGGCAGGTTTTGGAGGCGCTCCCGGCGGCCAAACACAAGCGAGCGCTTCATTCGTTTCGAGAAATGTACCCGGATCGCTGGGTCGATTTTTTGCTCGGCGCGCTCAATTCGGTCTCGGCCAAGCTTTGCAGCGAGTGCGCCGCTTTGCTCGTGCACGACGGCAAGCTCGAACTGTTGAAGGAGCAACTGGCCCGGCTGGTCAGCCAGCACCAGGCCAGCAGCGAATTGCTGTTCTGGCTGGGCAAAGAGCGCTCGGATGCCTTCGCGGACATCCTGGGGCCGGAGGTTTTCCGCGCCATGTTGACCGCGATGGAACGCGACCAGTTCAACGAAAAGAAATCCAACCGCCTCCGCGATCTCATCCTCGATGACCAGGAGTTGATTGTGGGGTTGATCGGATCGGCGGATCTGGAAGTGATCAAAGATTTGACCCGCGCGCTGCAGTTGTCCCCTTGCTTTGACGACATGGACAAGCGTTCGCTGCTCGCCCGCATCGTGAAGAGCCATCCAGCCGTCCAATCGCTTATCACGGGCGAACACACGAAGCAGGACACGAGCTTCTTTGTCTCGTGGGCCAGCCTGGAGCGGCGTAAGGCCGAGTATAACGAGCTGGTGCAAAAACGAATTCCGGCCAACTCCAAGGAAATCGCCATCGCCCGCAGCTACGGCGATCTTCGGGAAAACCACGAATACAAGGCCGCCAAAGAAATGCACCGCATCCTCATGCGGCGCAAATCCGAGCTGGAAACGCAACTGGTGCGCGCAAGAGGCATGGATTTCTCGAACGCGAAAACCGACGCCGTCGGCCTGGGCACGCACGCAAAGATCACCGAACTGGACAGCGGCTACGAGGAAACGCTGTCCATCCTGGGCGCCTGGGACGGCGACCCGGAGAAGAATATCATCAGTTATCTCACGCCCCTCGGGCAGGCGTTGCTGAACCACAAGGTGGGCGAGGAAATCGAATTTGAGATGGACGGCCACCGGAAGCGCTACCGCATCGACGCGATTGAGGCGAACAAGCCGAGTGAGCCGACGCCGGAGACCGCTGAACAGCCGCAGCCAGCTTAGTGGTCCATTTCATAAATACGCTCACGTTCGCGGCAAGGGATTTTTCGGCCAGACGAGGCGCGAGCGACGAGCATATCCCGAAGT
>VHCZ01000290.1 GCA_016871535.1 Verrucomicrobiota bacterium | reverse complement strand
GGTTCCGACGGTTCCTGGCGAAAATTGACATGGCCTCCCGCTTCCTATTAAGGTCGGCACGAACACAACTTTCGACTCGCCTTCATCGCTTATGCGCTTTGCTTGTGAAATCATTGCGTTCGCCGCTCTCGCGGGACTGTTGACCGGTTGCGGCGACCACAAAACCGCCGACTCCCCCGCCGCGCCGGCGCTGAAGATTTCCCCGGGCCGCTCCGTCATCGCCGTGCTCCCCAAGCTGGTGAACATCGATTACTTCGACGCCTGCAAACGCGGCGCCTCCAAAGCCGCGGAAGAACTGGGCGTCACTTTGATCTACGATGGCCCCACCGAACCGAGTGGCAGCGAGCAAAACAAGTTCTTCGACACCTGGATTCGCCAGGGCGTGAACGCCATTTGCGTTGCGCCGAACCAGCCGAAAACCATCGTGCGGTTCGTCGAAAAAGCGAAAGCCCAGGGCATCAAAGTGCTCACCTGGGACAGCGACGCGCCGGAGAGCGGGCGCGATTTGTTCGTGAACCAGGTCGATGAAAAAGTCCTGGGCGAAACCTTGATCGACGATCTGGCGCGGCAGATGGGCGAGGAAGGCGAATGGGCCATCGCCATTGCCAGCCTGGACGCCGCGAATTTGAATACCTGGCGCCGTTTCTCCGAAGCCCGCGCCAAGGAAAAATATCCGAAGCTGAAACTGGTCGCGACGGAGGTAACCAAGGAAGACGAGAATTTCGCCCGGCAAAAAGTCGAGACGTTGCTCAATGCCTATCCGAATTTGAAAGGGATCGTTGCGTTCGATTCCAATTCCGTGCCCGGCGCGGCCGAGGCGATCAAACGCGCGGGCAAAATCGGCAAGGTCGCGTTGACGGGCAATTCAACCCCGAACAAAATGCGGCCCTACCTCAAGGAAGGCGTGCTTCAGTCGTTCTATCTCTGGGACCCGCGCGCGCTCGGCGCGTTGACTGTGCGGCTCGCGAAAATGCTGGTGGATGGAAAACCGCCGGCGGACGGCCAGGATGTTCCCGGCCACGGCAAGATCACGCTCAGCCAGCAAGACCCGAAGACCGTTATCATGGCGGAGCCGATCCGCTTCACGAAAGAGAACATCGACAAATACGATTTTGGGATTTGAGCGTGTTTTGAAAATGGGTGGAACGGGCTACCAGGCCGTTTTCGGCGGCAACTTGCCGCCGAACATTGCGGCAGGCTGGTAGCCTGCCGCAACAGGCCAGTGGCCTGTTCCAAATCCACCAATCCATGTCTTTGCCCTGGCAAGCCTGGCACGTGCCGCCCAGGCGCACTTCATCCATGTTCAGGAGAACGCGGCGGGGTTTGAGGTGCTCGGCCAGGAGTTTCGCTTCATGATCCCAGATTTCGTAAAGCTCCGGCTCGGCCATGCAAATCGTCACTTGCGAATCGTGAATGACCATCGGATGAAACCAACCGACCCGCAGCCGCACCCCTTCGCGAATCCGCGAACCCGGCGGAAGCCGCAGCGCCGGCGCCGGACGATCTACGTTCCAGAAACTGAAGTCCGGGTCCTGAAGCGGCGCATAGTCCCGGCCTTCTTCAAAGCTCATTGAGCCGTCCTCGCTCTGCACCGTCACCGGTGTGCCGGGGCGCCGCAGAACGTTCAACGGGCCGGCTTCTTCGACCGTCCAATCGTCGAGCCAGACCTGGCCTTCTCGTCCGCCCCACAAACCCGCGTAGAGCCGAACCGATTCGAGATTGAGGCTGTTGAAGACCAGGGTGAGTTTTCGCCAGTCGGTCGTGGACGCGAGGTTGAACGTGCGCGGCGCGAGTTGGCGATTGCCCGCCAGCGCTTGAATGCGGAACGCGCTCACCGGCTTGAGGTCCTTCGTCTTGACCCAAACGCTCACGCGATAACTCCGGTTCGGGCGAACGCGGATTTCCTGCATCACGCGCGCGTTGCCGTTGGGATGAGCTTTGAAATTCTCCAACCGCAACGCCGCCTCTCCGCTGCGCTTCACCGTCGCGTCCGAAAAACTGATCACGCGCGGCTCGTCCTGGAGATTGAACCCTTTGAATCGGTGATCGGCCGATTCCTCAAACCCGCCGTTGGCCAGCGCAACCGTCGGGTCTGGCGCGAAGCGCGCGCGGTCTTGCTCGGCGAGGAAGAGGGCATCCTTCACCGGCAAACCTTCGGCCAACTGGCGATTGTGCGACAGCGATCCGCCGCCGTAGCCGACCGAGAAAACGCTGGGGATCAGTTCGAGGCCGTTGCGCTCGCAAGCGTCTTTCACTTCGCGCAAGCGGCGGAAGTAATCGGGCGGCTGCTTGCACAACGAATCGAGGCTCGCTGAGAGCACCGCGCCGTTCAGGCCGCTCTTGGCCGCTCTCGTGAGGACGTTGGTCACGTCGGTGACGTCGGCGTCTCGCCGGAGATTCCAGCCGAACACCCAGACGAAACGGTCGGCATACGGCGCGGCTGTGGCGACCGGCTCCGTGGCAAGCCAGGCCGCCGCGAGCATGACTGAGGCAATCACTTTCCGTGACATGTTGCTCCGTTAGTTGACGCTCACCTCGCGCCGATTCGGTTGGTCCCGTTTCCAAATGATCTCTTTCGTGGAGGTTCGGCCGTCAGACAACTGAGCGGTGACACGATGCGCGCCGAAAAAAGCCCGGATCGCCGCTTCACCGTGCTGATTTGTTCGCGACTCGGCTTTGGTCCACCATTCGTCTTTCAAGAGTTTCATCAGCCGTTCATAGGCCGGTTTGGGCGACATATCTTTGCGGAGCCAGCCGGCGGCAGCGCCTTGCCATGCGCCTTCGTCTGCGAAATCCCACCACGTCAACGCCTCCACCGCCGGGTGCGCGAACAACATCGTGTAAAACTTCGGCACGTACTCGGCCTGCGCCGCTTCGCCTTCAGGCGTCGTGGCGGCCCATCGCCCTTTCTCCGCGCGCGGGCCGCTGCACACGTCCCAAATCTTGCGCAACGGCCAGCCGCCGCCGTGCATGTGGCTCTGAATGCCGATGGCGTCGAACAGCAGTTTTCCGTCCTCGCGCAACTCTTCGAGGATTTGTTGGAAGGGCGGATCGGTGCGGTAATCGTTCACCAGAAGCAGCGCCCGCGGGTTGGCCGCGCGCGCGATTTTCAAAGCTTCGGCGGTGTACGGCACGGCGCCCATGGCCATCGCGCGTTCGCCGGTGCGCGTCTTGAATCGACCCAGGTGCGTCGGCTCGTTGACGACGTCCCAGATGTCAATGCGTCCGTGGAACCGCTCGACGATCTCGCGGACGCGCGCGTTGGACAGCGCTCGAATCTCGGCGAAATCCTGCGGCAGCCATTTGGGGTCCGCGTAGTCCCAGACCAAAGGATGCCCTTTGCAGGTGATGCCATGCTCGCGGCACCAGGCGGTGACTTTGTCCGTGTAATCGTAGATCGGTTTGCCGCGCTCCGGCTCGTAGTACGGCCAGTAAAAACCGAGCGTGGCGTAGTTGAGCAACGAAGCGAAGCGGCGGCGATATTCCTCTTCGCGCTCCGGATCGCGGATGCGGCCAAACATGAAAAAATTGCAGCCGAAAAGGAATTGGTGCCGCGTCTGCTCCAGCTTAAGGATCGCATTTGCGATCGGTTTGCCGCTGGCGTCGCGCACGACAATGACGCCGTCCCCTTTGCGATGTTTCTCAATTTGTTCTTTGGCGCGCGAGAGGAGCTCGGCTTCGTCCGCAGTGGAATTCGGTTCGGCGCCCCTGAGGCCTGGAGCGGCCAGCCAGCATGCGCCCGCGCCCGAAGTTTTGAGAAAAGTCCTTCGATTCATATCCTGCCAATCGTATTCGAGATTGCGGAACAGCATGGCGGCGTGCCGGGCCGCGAGCTTTGACGGAGGTCAACAGCGTTTCACCGCGATCGTACTTTGGGACCACGAACCGGTAGGGACGCGTTCCACCGCCTCGGCGTATGGCTCTCGATTGTGGAGTACTGTCAGGGACGGAGTGGAATCCGTCCCTGCCAGGTTCAGGGGAAGCCTGCTTGGTTTCAAAACCATGCACTCGGCCCTTGAACTCGGTAGGGCGAGTCCGTCCCGGCGAGCCGCTCCGACGTACGTGGAACACGTCCGACTCGGCTCGCTGGGGACAGGCTCGCCCTACCGTCCGGTTCATGGGAAGAAAGGATGAAGAACCCACTGTCCCGTGCTAACCACTCCCCTTCAAAAAGTAATTCCGTTGTTTCTCGGTGATCGGGACGTTCAGTTTTTCGAGGACCTTGAGCATGTCCTCCCACACTTGCCGCTTCACCGCCAGGGATTCGTTGCGCAAAAGATACGAGGGATGAAAGGTGGGCATGACCGGCACGCCGCGAAATTCCTGGAACTGTCCGCGGAGCCTGGAAATGCCTTCGGTCCGGCCTAGCAATCCTTCGACCGCCGTCGCGCCCAGCGCCACGATGACCTTCGGCTGAATCAGATCGATTTGCTCCAGTAGATAAGGCGAGCACGTCTGCATTTCTTCCGGCGTGGGCTTGCGATTGCCGTACGCCTGGTCCGGTGTGTCCGGACGGCACTTCAGAATGTTCGCGATGTAGACCGTGTCGCGCGAAAAGCCCATCGCCTTGATGATCCGCGTCAGCAACTGTCCCGCCGCGCCCACGAACGGTTCGCCTTGCGCGTCTTCGTCCGCGCCCGGAGCTTCCCCGACAAACATGAGCGGACAATGGATGTCGCCGACGCCAAAGACGACGTTCTTTCGCGACTGAGCGAGGTGCGGGCATTTCCGGCAAACGAGAGCGCGCTCGCGCAGCGCCGCCATAGCCGCGGCCTTGGCCTGCTGGGAAGCGGCGGCAGTTTCCGAGGCGTGCCCAGGGAAATCCCCCTCACCCGCCTGCGTGGCCGAAGCCACTTCGGCGTGGCGAAGGCCCGTCGCTCGGACACCCTCTACAGTTGGGTAAGGACGCGTTCCACCGTGTCCCTGGAATTGTTCTTTCGATGGTTGAGCAAGGTCAGGGACGGAGTGGAATCCGTCCCTACTCGGTTCATCGGAAGCTCCCTTGGTGTCAGAACCGTCGGGATGGCGGGGCCGCTTCGTCCCCGCCGGATCAACGGAGGCGCGGCTGCGCGGCTGCGCAGCCCTATTTGCGGCCAGCGCATCCAGGGCGGCTAGAGTATGCGGCGCAACGGGCAAGAACCGCACGCCTTGCTCCTTCAACTCATTCAGATGGCACAGAAGTCCTTCCACAAGCGCATCCCAATCCGTTTTCATGGGCGGAATGATACGACGTGGCGAGCGGCAAATTCGACAACTTTTGCACGCTTGACTTGGGATTCTGGGGTGCGCTTATTGGTTAAGGTTAGATCATTTTCTCGCCGATTATTGGATCAGACCGAACCGGTCCAAGAAGCGTGAATCAACGGAAAGAACGGAATGCTCTGGTGGACATCGCGTCAGCTTAAGGATGACGATTGGAAAGTGCGCGAGGCAGCCGCGAAAAAACTCGGCGAGCTGCAGGATGCGCACTCGGTCGAATCGTTGATGGGCGCGCTCAAGGACCTCAACCCCCGCGTTCGTCAGGCGGCCGTCGCGTCGCTGGTGCGAATCGGCCCTCCCGCGGTCCGGTCGCTGGTTGCCGCGCTCAAAAGCAAGCACGCAGATGCGCGCCTGGCCGCCGCGTCCGCGCTCGCGCAAATCGGAACCCCAGCCGTCCGGCTTCTCGGCGCCATGCTTTCAGACCGGGACGTCACGCCTCGCGAGACCGCCGCCGCCGTTCTGGGACAAATCGCCACGGATGAGGCTTTGCGGGAGTTGCTGACGGCGCTGGATCACGGAGAATCCGGAGCCCGAGAATCGGCCGCCGCCGGCCTGGTGCGCATCGGCGCGCGGACGATCCCGCTGTTGATTGCGCGATTGAAGGAAAACAAGCCGCGCGTGCGCGAAACCGCCGCGGCGGCACTGGTCCGGGTTGGCCGCGCGGCCCTTAACCCGCTCATGGCCGCGCTCAAAGACAACGAGATGCGGGAAGCGGCGATCGAAGTGCTTTGGAAGATCGATCCGAACTGGGCGCAGTCCGCCGCGGCCAAAGAAGCCGTGACCGCCGTCATTGAAACGTTGAAGGGCGACGACGAGCGGCTTCGCCGGACATCGGCCACGGTGCTCGGCCAGGTGGGCGGAACTCGCACGCTGGAACCGCTCTTCGCTGCGCTCGCGGATCCAAACAGCAGCGTGCAAGAAGCGGCGGCTTCGGCTTTGGGCGAGATGGGCGATCCGCGAGCCTTGGCGCCATTGATCGCGGCCCTTCATCATGGAGATACCAAGGCTCGCCATGCCGTCTCCGCCGCGTTGGTCCGGATTGGCAATTCCATCATCGAACCGCTGGTGGAAGCGCTCAAGAGCAAGGATGCCTCGATTCGCGAGACGGCCGCAGCGGTGCTCGTGCGCGTGGGCCACTCCGTGGTGGAACCGCTCGTGGATGCTCTGTGGAAGATCGATCCGGACTGGGGGAAAGCTGAGGGTGTCCGGACGTCCGTGCCGCATTTCGTCTCCGCTTTGAAAGACGCCGGCGGCAACGTCTTCAAGAATCCCAAGGACGTCTTGCGCAAGATCGGCGATTCGCGCGTCATCAAACCGCTGGCCACGACGCTGAGGGAGATGCAAGACGGCCTGGGCAAGGCCGCCGTGTCGGTCGGCCAGGTCAAAGGCGCGCGCGATATCGATGCGCTATCTCAGGCGCTGGATAACGCCGAAGCCACCGTCCGAAAGTCCGCCCTCGACGCCCTGATAGAAATCGGAAAAGGCCCGGAAGAACCTCTCGTGGCGGCGCTGAGCAGCCGGAACCACGTGATCCGGCGCGCCGTGGCGCACGCGCTGGCCGGGCGGGGCGATCCCAGGTCGCGTGAAGTGTTGCGCTGCGATCTGGTGGACCCGTCGCCGCTCGTCCTCCTGGATGCCGCCGAATCGCTCCTCAACGTGGGCGATACGGTCATTGCCCAACCGCTGCTGAAACTGTTGAAGCAAGGAAAGAACGGCACGGCCGGAGCGGAGACCTTACGGCCCCACATGATTGACCGAATCCTGGGCCTGTTGAACGAGTTACTGGAATCGCACGCCGCAGAACTCGAACTGGAAGATCTGGAAGCGATTTCAGGATTCGATGATTCCGAGACTTCTGCTTTCGTGCCTTCCACCAAATTGGCGGCAGAAATCCGGGCGGCCGAAACCGCGGAGGCAGCGGAGTCCGAAGCTGGCGTGGATGGCTGGTCGCGGGCGAAAGAACTGGCTCGGCGCGAACAGCGGCGGCGTCGCGGCAAGGCGCTCAAGGCTTGACGCTCAGGGGAAACGAACCTAGTTTTCGGCCCCTGGTTGGTGGCTGTAGCTCAGCCTGGTTAGAGCCCCAGATTGTGGATCTGGTTGTCGCGGGTTCAAATCCCGTCAGCCACCCCATCCCGGATTTCAAATTTCAGATGATTTGAAATTATTTGAAATTTCAAATCCAAGGCTGCGTCCGTAGCTCAATTGGATAGAGCTTCTGACTTCGGATCAGAAGGTTGCAGGTTCAAGTCCTGCCGGACGCGCCA
>VHCZ01000289.1 GCA_016871535.1 Verrucomicrobiota bacterium | reverse complement strand
GGTGGAACGGGCTACCAGCCCGTTTTTGGCGGCAACCTGCCGCCAAAAGGCCCGGCGGGCTGTTAGCCCGCCGCAACAGGCCGGTGGCCTGTTCCACCCAGAAGACAGTTTTCAGACAGACCCTAAGCCTAAGTCTAAGAGCGTGTCCGAAAATTCCGCGGGGTCCTGTTTTCGCGCCAAAGGCCGGATGGCGAGGCGCGACGAAGGAGAATATCCTCCCTGGATCTTCGACTGAGGAGCAACGAAGCCAGGCGGCCTTTGGCGCGAAAACCCTCCGGGCGGCGGGTCTTTTGTCCGTGGCCTGCGTTGGCTCGGTCCTTACAGCCCGCGTTGGGGATGCTCGGACCTCGCCGCCTTGGCCACAGCCAAAATCCCTCGCCGCAGGACCCCGCGCAATTTTCGGACACGCTCTAAGGCCCTGGACATGAATTCCCGTTGCGGAGGTTCAGGGGTTGGCGTAACAGTCACGGGTCGCTGCATGGTGAGCCCCACACGAACTGGCGTCGTCGGCCAACTTCTCTTTGTTTTGCTGGCTTCCTTTTGCGGGTGCCAGCGCAATCCAGCGCCGTCAGTTGGCGGTGGGACTTCCCCAGCGGCTTCACGCTTCTTTGAAGAGATCACCGGCCAGGTGGGACTGCGGTTCCTGCATGATTCCGGCGCGACGGGCCAATACTTCATGCCTGAACACGTCGGATCAGGCGCGGCGCTGTTTGATTTCGACAACGACGGCCGGCTGGATGTGTATCTGATTCAATGCGGCGGTCCGGCGGCGAAGTCTCGGAACCAGCTTTATCACCAGCAGCCCGACGGAACCTTCCGCAATGTCAGCGAAGGTTCCGGCGTCGATGTCGCCGGGTACGGCATGGGCGTCGCGGTGGGCGACATCAATAACGACGGTTTGACGGATTTATTGCTCACCGAGTACGGGGCGGTGCGGCTCTTCATCAATCTTGGCGCCGGCAAATTTGGTGACGGGACGGTCGCCGCGGGTCTGGACAATCCGCGCTGGGCCACGGCCGCGGCGTTCTTCGATTTCGACCGCGACGGCTGGCTGGATCTGGTCGTGGCAAATTATGTCGATTACAACCCGACCCAGAAGTGTTTCGATCCCGCGGGGGTGCCGGAGTATTGCGGGCCGCAAAATTTCGACGGCACGGTCGCGAGGCTGTTCCGCAATCTCGGACGAACAGGCGCGAGCGCGGCGTTCGAGGACGTGACGGTGCGTTCAGGATTGGCGCGCACCACGGGGCCGGCGCTCGGCTTGCTCTGCGCCGATTTTGACGGCGATCGCTGGCCGGACATTTTCATCGCGGACGACGGCCAACCGAACCGGCTTTATCTCAATCAGCGCAACGGCACGTTCGCTGAGGAAGCGGCCCTGCGCGGCCTGGCCTACAATGCCATGGGCGAGACCGCGGGCAATATGGGCGTCGGCGTCGGCGATGTGAATGGCGACGGGTTGTTCGACCTTTTCGTGACGCATCTCGTCCACGAGCAACACGCGCTCTGGGTGCAGGGCCCGCGGGGATTTTTTCAAGACAAGGCGGCTGAACTTGGATTGGTCAATCCGGCGTGGCGCGGAACAGGCTTTGGAACCGTGCTGGCGGATTTTGACCTGGACGGGCGCCTTGATCTGGCGTTTGTCAATGGGCTGGTTCGCCGCGGCAACCATCCCGGACCGCGCGTCGAAGGCCTGCCGTCCTTTTGGTCCGCCTATGCCCAGCGCAACCAACTCTTCCGCGGCGACACGGGCAACAAATTTATCGATATCTCCCAGTCGAACGAGGCGTTCTGTGGTCGCGCCGCGGTCGGCCGCGGACTGGCCTGCGGGGACATCGATAACGACGGGGACCTCGACCTTCTGGCCACCACCACGAGCGGCCCTGCGCAGTTGTTCCGCAACGTGGCGCCGCGGTTGGGGCACTGGCTCATGCTTCGCGCGCTTGATCCGGCTCTGGGCGGACGCGATGCTTATGGCGCGGAAATCGTGGTCGATGCCGGCGGCAAGCGCTGGCGGGGTTTGGTGCAGCCGAGCACGAGCTATCTTGTGAGCAATGATCCGCGAGTCCATTTTGGTTTAGGTTCCGTGGAGAAGATCGATAACATTCGCGTCTTCTGGCCGGACGGCAGCGAGGAAGTCTTCACCGGCGGCGCCGCGGATCGCGAAATCAGATTGCAGAAAGGAAATGGACACAAACCGTGACTGGTTCTTCGCTTTCGGCAGTCGTCGTGGATCTCGCAGGTCACCTTCCCCCTCACCCTGGCCCTCTCCCTCAGGGCGAGGGGAAAAGCCATCTTGCGCTGGGAGCAACCCTGCGCGCTCGGCTCATCGAAATGCGGCGGTCAATGCTCCCTCTCCCCAAGGGAGAGGGCTGGGGTGAGGGGGAAGGTGATCTCAGACACTCGTGAGGTTTGGCCACCGGAATCAGCGAGCAACCACCATGACTTACTGCTTGGTCCGCGGGATGGACGACAAAGCTTGTAGCGCAGAGTGGCACTCTGCCGTATCGCAGAATTGTATTTTGCGGGGCGTCTCCCAGTCCGAGCACGCTGGGACTTGCCGGCGCCCTGCCGATTGGAAATCGGCGATACCGCAGATTGAAAATCTGCGCTACGGTTCTCCGGTCGATCTGTCGTCAATCCCACGGTCTGCACAGTAAGCGAACAATGAATGCCGTCAACCGACGTTCTTCTCGTGCCACCCGCCACGCGGGCCGCAGAAACTGGAGGACCTGGATTGGCCTATCGTTTGCCATCGCCGCGGGTTGCTTGTGGTTCTGGATGCATCGCCAAACGCGCCCGATCCCGGAGATTGATCTGACGCGACTCGATCCTCCGGTCGCCAAACTGATCCAAAACCAGCTGGATGTAGTCCGCGCTCAACCGCAATCCGCGACAGCCTGGGGAAAGCTGGGATCGATCTTGCGCGCCTACAGTTTGTCAGAGCCGGCTCGCCGGTGTCTGAGCGAAGCCGAACGGCTCGATCCGCGTCAGCCGCGCTGGCCGTACTTTCAAAGCCTCTTGCTCTCCGCCAACGCGCCTGAGGAATCGCTGGCCAAATTGCGCCGAGCCGTCCAGCTTGCCGGGAACGACCCGGAAACGCCGCGACTCCGTCTGGCCAGGCTGCTGGCAGAATCGGGGCGCTGGGATGAAGCAGAGCGCGAGATTCAGGAACTGTTGCGCGCTCAGCCCGAATTCGTTCCCGCGCTTTTGCTCAGCGCGCGGCGAGCCCAAGCCCGAACGAATGTCTCGGAAGCGATCGCCCTGGCTCGGCGCTGCGCCGGGGATCCACGGACCGCGCGGTCAGCGTTCATCTTGCTGGCGAACCTGCATCGGCAACAGGGAGACCTCGCTTCCGCCAGCAATGCCACACAACGCGCGGCCGCGCTCCCACCGGACGAACCGGCCGCCGACCCGTTCCTGGCCGAGGCCGCTCTGCTGCGCAATGATCCGAGAATTCTGGCGGAGCCGGCGCATCCGCTCCTCGCAGCCGGACGTTTGAAGGAAGCCGAACCGCTCATTCAAAGGCTGATCCACGAGCATTCTGAGTTCGCCGAGACGTGGCTGCTGGCGGGGCGGCTCCAGTTTTTGAAAAAAGACCTGGCGGCCGCGGAGCAATCCTTGCGGCGTCACCTGCAATTGGACCCGCGCTCCAGCCAGGGTTGGTTTCAGCTGGGGTTGGCGCAACTCGGGCGAGAGCAATTCCCCGAAGCCGCCGAGACCTTTCTCAAAGCGACCGGGCAGAAACCAGATTTCGGCCCTGCTTTCTACAACCGCGGGTTTGCCCTGGCTCGCGCCGGAAATCTTCGCGAAGCGATTCCCGCTTTTCGCGAGGCCGCCCGCCTCAACCCGGAACGCATCGATTCCTGGCTGATGCTCGCGGACGTTTATCTGCGTCTGGGTGAAGGAAGTGAAGCGTCGAAATTCCTCCAACTTGCCGAACCGCTGAACCCAACGCATCCGGGCCTTCGCCAACTCCGGGAGAAAGCTCAACGCGCTGTTCGCAGCAAATCTTGAACGTAGGGCAGGCTTCCAGCCTGCCTGCTCCTGCGGAGCCTGATCCATGAAATTCGTGGCGAGTCCTATTCCCGTCTCCCGATCAAACCACCGTTCCAGGTCCACCGCGTTCCTCTTCCCCACCTTCCTTCGCACGGCAAGGATACGCGAAAAAGGTTTCTTGAAAATGGTTCGCGTATTTCGCGTGGTTTGCGGTTTGGTGCGTTCGCCTTGAAAAAGAAGCCGCTCCGCCCTTCACGCCGGCGCAAGAATCTACTTCGACCTCAGTCCCGCTGTGTTCATCGCGATCACGCGATAGCGGTGCTTTTTCCCCGGCTGCATTGTTAGGTCAGTGAAACGCATTTGCGCCAATGGCTGCGCGGGTGTGTCGCTGTACTGCAGGCTCTGGAAGAGCGGGCGGCCGAAGGGATTCTTCGCCTGCGCGGGCACGGTGGCGAGCAACTGTCCGTCGCGCTCGATCAGGAAATGCGCGAGGCCACTTTCCAGATCGGCCTCAGCTTCCCAGGTCAGTTCGTTGCCAGTGACGCGGACGTGGAACGGCGCCGGCGGCGGTGTGGTGTCGGTCATAGCGGTGTCTTTCACGTATTGCGCCCAAGCCTTGGCAGTGGCGGCGTTCGGCAGCCAGACAGATGTCTCCTTCGCGCCGGCGAACTTCGCGGCCGGCACGAGCGCGCCTGAGTTCGGCTCGAGCACATTCAACGGCACGAGCCAGGCGGATTTCTCCGGCATTGGCTTGAGCGGTCGGCCAAGCTTGCGCGGCAACCGTGTGGCGAGACAGGCGTCGAGCCATGGAATGGCGAGGTAACGCTGATTGCCACACTCGTGGCTCGAAAGCGGATCGACGGCGACGCCGACGAGACCGCCGCGGCCGCGCAGCTCGGTGAAAAAGGACTCGTTCGCGGGCCACACGCCGGAGAAGCGATTCGTCTTGTCGGTCACGCCTTCCTTCGTGCCGAGGTTGCACATCACCGGCACGTGCAGCGCGGCGGCGGGGATGACGTAGGGCGCGGGTCTGTTCGTCGTCGCCTTGAGTGACGGCACCCCCGAACGGAGCCACGCGGCCACGACACGCTCCGGATGCAGCAACGTCATCCCGCCCGCCCAAAGGCCGCCGCCGCTGTGTCCCCACAACGCCCACGGCACGTTCGCCAGTTCGGAATGACCGGACAACATGCCAAGGTCGGCAAGTGATTTCTGGAAGGCTGCGTCCGAGCCGTTGCGCGGATCGCACCAAAGCTGGCAGTTCGCCTTCTCCGGCTGTTCATACACCGGCGATAGCAGCGCGCAGCCGTGCTTCTTCGCCAACGCTTGCCAGTGCAAGTCGAACGCGCCCGTCATGCCCGAGCGGCACGAGCCTTCGCCGCAGCCGTGCTGATGCACCACCACGCCGCGCAGCGTCTTCACGCCTGGCGGAATCCAAATCGTGTAAGTGACGGGGAAGGCCAGCCCGCCCGGCGTCTTCGCTGCCTCATAGCGCACGCGAAAATACGGCGGTTGCACGGGCGGATAGTTGGTGTAAGGAGATTCCTGCGCCGACAGCACCCTGGCGATTGCCATCAATAAGATGGGAAAGTAACGCATGGCGGAATGAGAACAGAAATCGAAGCGCGGCGAAAGAGGAGTCTTGCGCTTTGGCCTGCGGTGGCAAGCGCAGCGCGACACCGCTTTCGCCCACACGACATGTGACCGAAAGCGGCCTGGCGCTTCCCTTCCCGCCGCAGTCCAGAACATCCGCGCGACCCCGGCGCCAGCCTTCACCGAGCGCGCGGGAATTCCTTCCCGATCACGCCCAACATATGTAGCATCGGGTCATGAAATCAGCCGCCCTCTTCGTTGCATTCTTTGCGCTCATTTGCGGCACGCTGCCCGGCGCCGAGCCGGCGCGGAAGCCCAACGTCCTTCTCATCATGGCGGACGACCTGCGCGACTTCGGCGGCGCGTTCACGAGCGCGGTGGCCAAGACGCCGAACCTCGACCGGCTCGCAGCGCGCGGAGTGCGCTTCGAGCGGGCGTTCGCGCAGTACCCGGTGTGCAATCCAAGCCGCACTTCGATGCTGCTCGGGCTGCGCTGCGAACAGACGGGCATCGTCGGCAACCAGCAGTTCTTCCGCGGCCCGCTGCCGGACACCGTCACATTTCCGCAGTTGCTCCGGCAGCACGGCTGGACCACGCGCTCGTTTGGAAAAATCCTGCACGCCGCGAACACCGGCGAGGCCGTGCGCGACCAATGGCTCGACACCGGCAAATCGTGGGACCACGCGGAAATTCTGCCCGCGCAATCGCCGCATCGTCGCGGTGAATTCCGCAACCTCACCGGCGGCAAACTCCCTTGGTGCGAAATCGGCATCCTGGATGGCAGTGACGACGAGCAACCGGACGGCCGCACAGCGGCGGCCGCGATTCGCTCGATGGAGGCACTAACCGCCGCTGGCAAACCGTGGATGGTTGCGGCTGGTTTCCATCGCCCGCACGATCCGTTTCATTCCCCGCGAAAATATTTCGATCCCTATCCGAAGGACGCGCTTCGGCTTTATCGCGACCCCGCCGGCCTGAGCAACGCCGTGGCGATGGCGATTCCGGCCGGCTGGCTGGCGGACTTCGCGAAGTTCACTGACGACGACCGGCTCGATTTCTTCCGCGCCTATCTCGCCGGAGTGTCGTTCATGGACGCGCAAGTCGGCCGTCTGCTCGACACGCTCGACCGCCTCAAACTCTGGGACAACACGCTCGTCATCTTCCTCGGCGACCACGGTTATCACCTCGGCGAGCGCGGCTGGTGGAACAAGAGCACGCTTTTCGACCGCTCTTGCCGTGCGCCGCTGCTCATCACTGCACCCGGCGTGAAGGGCGGGCAAGTTTGCCGCTCCCCCGTCGAGTTCATCGACTTGTATCCGACCGTCGCCGAATTCTGTGGCGTGAAAGCGCCGCACGCGCTGGCTGGCTTGAGTCTGCGCCCCGTGCTCGCCGACCCCGCACGCCCGCACAAGGACGCCGCGTACACCCTCGTGACACGGGGCCCGCAACGCTTTGGTCGCAGCGTCACCACTGGCCGCTGGCGTTTCACCCAATGGAGCGACGGCGCGACCGAACTTTACGACCACGACGCCGACCCGGAGGAGACGCGTAACATTTCCGGCGACGCAGTCAACGCGACGGTGGTCGCGGAACTGAAGCAAAAGCTGGCTTCACTTCCGCCGTGGCAGGCCAACGGCGAAAGATAATTTGCCGATGAGAACTCCAGCCAGTGGGCGGCGCGAAAGCCGGGGCGGACATCCTCGCCTTCCGCGAGGCCATGCCCGCGCCCGCGCTGCTGTCTGAGTTCCGAGGCAACGTTGCCGGCGTGCCCACCGCGCCATTCTGGTCGGAAGAACTCGGGAGGCATCGCCGCCAAGCACGAAAATGTGCGGCAGATGGCGTTTTGGAGTCAACTCGGCCGCTGCCGCACATTTTCCGGTAACGCCGCAAAGGCCAGCTTCGCGCACGTTAACGGATCCTGTTTGGCCGGCACGTTGCCGTCTCGAAACTCGTCAGCCAGCACCAAATCGGCTTCCGCCCACACC
>VHCZ01000288.1 GCA_016871535.1 Verrucomicrobiota bacterium | reverse complement strand
GGTCTGATGTTCCCAAGCTCTCCTGTTTGCCTGTGACGTTGTCCTGAACGTAATAGCGGCCACTGCCGCCCCGTTGATAGAGCCTAAACCTTTGCTTCATGATCTTTCGGATTACGAGGCTAAGGCGAAATGATCTGTGCCAGTTAGCGAGTACTGCGAGAGCTACCTGGGGATTCTGGGAGAATCCGCGGAAGTAGTCAGTCTGCTGGCAATTCCGCTGGCACGGCCCGGCAGAACCTTATGCAACCGTTTGATGCACATGCATCTCGGTTGAAAGACAAACGACCAAGCTGACCCGCAGCCGGGACAGCGCGGCCAGGATACGAATAGCACGGAGGTGCAACGTTGCAACGAATTCGGTTGCGGCTTTGCCGCGCTCTGTTCTAAGTCTCTGGCGAGAAACAAGAGAAAGGCCCGTATGCCCGGCATCTATGACAAATCACTCGATCGGAGACAGTTTCTTCGCCAGTCAACCACGTCCTTGGCCGGCCTCGCCCTCGCGTCGCAAACCCGGTTGTTCGCCGGCGCCGCCAAATCCGAGGAGTTGCGCCTGGCGCTGCTCTCGGACACGCACATCCCGGCGGACTTCAAAGGGGGCGAGCACCGGAAGTTTCTCCCCTGGCAGAATCTGAAGGCGGTGACGCCTCAGGTCCTCCAGGCGCGCCCCAAAGCGGTGATCATCAACGGCGACGCCGCCCGCCTGACGGGCGAATTGGAGGATTACGTGGAGCTGAAGAAATTGCTCGCACCGGTCGCAGAAGAAGCGCCGGTCTATATCGGGCTGGGCAATCACGATGATCGCGGGAACTTTTTCAAAGTCTTCCCGCAGCCTCCGAGTGAGCGCCAGACCGTTCAAGAGAAGCATGTGTTGGTCCGGGAGTGGCCCGGCATCCGATTCGTGATCCTGGACTCTTTGATGTACGTCAACCGTGTCGCCGGCTTGCTGGGCAAAGCTCAGCGCGATTGGCTGGTGCAGTATCTGGAAAAAGCCGATGGCCGCCCGACGATTCTCTTCGTGCATCATACACTGGACGACGGAGACGGCAGCCTGGTGGACGTGGATCGCCTCTTCGAGTTGATTCGCCCTCACAAGAAAGTGAAGGCCATTTTCTACGGCCACTCCCACAAATATGCCTTTGCCGAACAGCAAGGCGTGCATCTGGTGAATCTTCCCGCCGTAGGCTACAACTTCGCGGACAGCGAGCCAGTTGGGTGGGTGGACGCGCGCTTCACGTCGGAAGGCGCGGCGCTGACGCTGAAAGCCCTGGCTGGAAACCGCGAGGGCGATGGCAAGACCACATCGATTTCGTGGAAGAACTGACCGCGGTCAGGATAGTGATCAGCTTGATGCGCCGCCAGCCGGTCTCAGGTAGGTCAGACTCGTCATGGTGAGCAGGGGAATAACATGGACGAGTCCATCATCCGTGACCACAGATACAGCGCCGCCAGTCTCGACGAACGCAAGCTGGTGTGCCTGGTTCACCATGAATTTATCTCCCGCCGCAGTCGTGATTTCAAAGGGTAACCCTTCGCGGAGGGCGGTCTTGATTTGCTCGACTCTCATGCTTCGTATCTATCCGAGACATTTCCCACGCTCACTAGCGTAATTGCCGAGGGGACAGGAACAAGGCAAATCCCCTGAAATCATTTCAGCGGCGCGAAGAGCACGTCCAGGTCTTCAGCGCTGAGCTGCAATTTGTCTTTGCGCTCTTCGTTGAGCAGACCTTCGACCAGCTCACGCTTGCGCGCCTGCAACGCCGCGATCTTTTCTTCCACCGTGCCGACCGTCATCAGCTTATAGACGAAGACCTTTTTGTTCTGGCCGATCCGATGGGCCCGATCCGTCGCTTGATTTTCCACGGCCGGATTCCACCACGGGTCATAGTGAATCACGGTGTCGGCGGCGGTCAGGTTCAATCCGGTTCCGCCCGCTTTGAGGCTGATGAGAAACAACGGCACTTTGCCGGACTGGAAATCGTTCACGGGCGTGGCGCGGTCGCGAGTTTCTCCCGTGAGCTTCACGTAAGGAACGTTCGTTTTGGCCAGTTCCGCTTCGATCAATTCCAGCATGCTGGTGAACTGCGAGAAGAGCAGAATGCGCCGGCCTTCCGCGATCATTTCCGGGAGCAGGTCCATGAGCAATTCGAGCTTGGCCGATTCCTGGACGTGTTTGGCGGCGTCGAGCGGGACGAGCCTGGGATCGCAGCACACCTGCCGGAGCTTGAGCAGCGCATCGAGGATGATGATGTGGGAGCGCGAGAGACCTTTGTTGGCGATTTCGGCCTGGACTTTGGCGTGCATCGCCAGCCGGATGCTTTCGTAAAGGTCGCGCTGACCGCCGGTGATTTCGACGTTTTGCGCGATCTCCGTTTTGGGCGGCAGTTCCTTTTCCACTTCCTCCTTGCGCCGGCGCAAGATGAACGGACCCACGCGCCGGGCGAGGACCAAACGCCGGTCCTGGTTGTTGGCTTTCTCGATCGGGTTGCGGAACAACGCGCGGAACCGGTGTTCGTCGCCGAGAAACCCCGGCAGCAGAAAGTTGAACAAGGACCACAATTCGCCCAGGTGATTCTCCATCGGCGTGCCCGTCAGGCAAAGCTGGTGCCGCGCCTTCAACTGGCAGGCGACCTGCGCGAATTTCGTCTTCGGATTCTTGATGTATTGAGCTTCGTCGAGAATCACGACGTGGAATTCCGTGCCCAGGAGGACAGCTTCGTCGCGCGGTAACAGCGAGTAAGACGTAATGATGAGATCGAAGTCGCGGAGCTTCTCGAAATGTTGCTTGCGTTCGCCGCCGTGCGAGACCAGCACGCGCAAGCCGGGCGCGAAACGCTCGGTTTCCTGGCGCCAGTTGGTCATGAGACTGGTGGGCGCGACGACGAGCGAAGGCCGGTCCAGCCGGCCCGCCTCTTTCTCGGCCAGCAAATGCGCCAGCGCCTGGACGGTTTTGCCCAGGCCCATGTCGTCGGCGAGGATTCCGGACAAATTGTATTCGCGGAGGAACTGCAGCCAGTTGAGACCGTCTTGCTGATACGGGCGCAAAGCGGTTTGCAGTCCGGCGGGCGGAGCAGTCCGCTTGATGCCTTGGAAATTCTTCAGGCGCCGGCCCAATTCCTTCAAGGCATCGCTGCCCAGCCAGCGCCACTGATCGACGTCGCTGAGGGTCGCGACTTCCGCCACGCGGAGCTTCGGCATTTCGAGCCGGCCCTTCTTGTTGAGCGATTGCGGATCGTAAAGCTCGACCAGCACGGCCAGGATATCGCGCAGGCGTCCGGCCGGAAACGGCAGCATGCGGCCATCGCCGAGCGGCACGAGCACCGGGCGTTTGGCGGACATCTTCTCCAGTTTCTTGGGCGAGAACTCGTCACCGTGCGTTTGCAGCAGGTTGATCAGGACCGGCAACAAATTGATTTTCTCCTCCCCGACCTGAACGCCGAGTTCGACGCCGAACCAATCATTCTCGCTTTCGGGCGCAACGTCCGCATACCACTCCGAAGGCTCCGCCAGATGGAAGCTGAAGCTTTCGTCGTATTCGATGAGCCATCCGGCCGCGCGAAGTTTCGGCAGCGTTTCGACGCAGAACTTGAACCAGGCGTCGTCGTTGTTCTTGGGCAGCATCCACGCGCCTTTCAGGCGGGACTCTCCGTACATCGGCATCACTTCGTGCGAAGGCCGCAGACCAAATTGTTCGAGCTCATCCAGGAGTTGCTCCTCGCCCGCGAAATCCCTCTGCGCGCGGATCAGCTTCCCATCCTTGAAGCGCTCGATCTCCTCGCGGGTATCCAGATGATCGGCGCGCACGCCGCAATAATCGAAGCCCACGCGCGCCAGGTGCACGGGGTATCCATCCATGCCCGCTTGGCGAAATGTGTAACTCATTTCCCACCATTGAAAGCGCGCGGTGGACAGTGACAAAACCGGCGCCGGTTTCAAGGCCGGCAACCGCTCGACTTCGAGCGCTTTGGCTTTGGGCAAAGGCAAAGCCGGGAACCGTTGATCGAGCGCCTCGTTGATGAGGTGAGCCACTTTCGGTTTGACGGCAGGAGCTTTGAGCCAGGTCTCCGCCAAAGCGGCTGGAAGGCCGACTTCCAACGGGCCAACGCAGTTCTCGCCGGGATCGAAATACCACGGGGGGCGGAGCGGCAACAGCGCCGTGGCGGCGGGAGTGGCCGTGAAAGTCGGATGTTGCAGACCGTTCGCGTCGGTGGTCCACGCCGGTTGCGCGGGGCGGGGTGCTCCCAGAGTCAAAGGCGCGCCGTGTATCGTCTCCCAGTAGCAACGGCCCGTGTCGAGAATGAGCTGAAAGATTTCTGCGGCGTCCTCTCCGTCCAGGAGGCTCTCGGAGGAACTGTATCGGCCAAACGCCTCGCTCACGTTGAGGAGTCGCCGCGCGATCCGGACATCGGAGGATTGCACGAAGCGCGCGGGTTTCGGACTGAGAACATTGTAAGCCGAGTAGGGTTGGGCGCTGCCAAAACTTCCATTCTTCTTGCGGCGCACCTGAAGCCACTCCACGACCAGGACCGGACCATCCCCGCGATGTTCGACATCGAGCATGTAGATCACGCTGTGTTTTTGTTCCGCGGCGGACTCCCCTGGCGAGAGCGGCTGCGCCGTTTGCTCCAGGCGTCTCAGCCAGGGCTCGAATTCGGAAGGCAACGCCGGTTTGGGCGGGGGCGCCGGTCTGGGCGGCACGGGGGAGAATCGGTTTGGCGGTGGAACAGCGGGGGCTGGCTTGCCGTTGCCTAACAAATCCGGCGCTTGCCCCAATGCGGCAAAGATCGCCGCGGCGACGTGCTTGCAGTTGTATTCGACCGGGCACGAGCAAAAGCCATCGACGAAGACGCGGCCAGTCTTGTCGATCTTGATTCCCGCTTCGACGTCGCAGGGTTCCAGGTCCGATCCCCCAATGGCGGCGTCGATGGATTTCCGATCTTCAGAAATGGTGCAGGAGAGGACCTGATCGTTCGTGGAGTATTCGTAGCCTTTCCGGAGCGCATTCTTGCTGAAGCAATCCATCCAGGACGCGTGCGGAAACGGAATCGGATCGTGCGACATCAAGGAAAACTTTTTCGCGATGAAGAACTGATGTCAAAGGAATTGCCAAAAAGTTGTTGAACGGCTGTTCACAGGAAATTCACCGTGAAGGGAAGGAAACGAGAGCGGGCGGTTGTCCTCTCGTCCCATGAACATTCCTCTGGACCGCGGCCTTTAGGCGCCTTTAGGCCGCTTCAACGCCAAACTCCAAAGTGTGCGCGAAAGCAGCCTAAAGGCTGCGG
The DNA here is from genome assembly GCA_016871535.1 of Verrucomicrobiota bacterium. Lineage (NCBI taxonomy): Bacteria > Pseudomonadati > Verrucomicrobiota > Verrucomicrobiota bacterium. The sequence goes on along the minus strand of VHCZ01000288.1, from coordinate 2,369 downwards.
TCCGCGCAGTTTTCGGTTCATGGCCGGTGAGCAGGGTCCTGAGGCCAAGCAAGCTTTCCACAACCCGGTAGGGCTGCGCTGCCGCGAGCCGGTCTTCGGTCGATGCGGCGCCGTTGCAGCACCGCCCTACCATAGACGGGTTCAAGGGCCGAGTGCATGGTTTTTGAAACCAGGCCGGCTTCGTTGAACCGGCGGGTAGGGCGAACCTGTCCCCAGCGAGCCGATCCGGACGTGTTCCGCGCCCGTCGAGGGGCTCACCGGGACGGACTCGCCCTGCCTTCGCCTGGTCACGCGAGAGCCGGCGACGTAACCGGCGCGTTAAATGTCCGGGCCAGCCAACTTCGATGGCGCATTCGCTCGTTGCTCAAGATTTTCTCAAGCCGCCGGGCTTCCTCAACGGAGAACGCAAAGTTGTCCGGCAGAGGCCGGCTGCATACCCCGCACAACTTGTGTCGCCGGCTATAGACAATGGAATCGCAATGGGGGCAGCGGAGGCCCGGAGCGTGCGCGGCCAACTTTCGCGCCCAGGGCTGACGTTCCAGGCGGGCAATCTCTCCTGCGAGATCGGGCGATCCCGGCGGGGTATCGGTCGTGAAGGGATCTGCAATCGGGTTCAATATTCTCGTGCTCATTTGCTTTGATAGACGGCGAATGAGTTACCGATGCATTTCCGAAGGATTACAGATTTGTAACGCTCCCGGCGACTTGACTCGGATCAGCTATTTCGCGCCGGTCGCGAATGGGAGCCGAGGGAGTCGTCCATTCGCGAAGCTGGTAGATGCTGCCGCGCCGCCGCCTCGGCGCCACAACGCATCAGAGCCGACGTTAACGGTCCGCCTGGGTCCGCAGCTTGAGGCGCTTTCATTCCGTCGCGGTGAGGCTTTCGATAATCATCTTGGCGACGAACGGAATGATTTCGCGTTCGGTGGCGTGGCCCGTGGTGAAGGTCACGAGCGCGAACTTCGGTCCGCGGGCGGGTTCCACGTAAGCCGCGTCGTGGCGGGTTTCGCTCGTCCATCCGGCTTTTGACCACAGCTTGTCGCCCGGAGCGAGCGCGATGCCGGTGAAATCACGCGCCTGGCTGTCAGTCTTCTTGTCGGCGGCGAACGGACTGCGCGCGAGCAGCTTCATCATTTCCGCCGAGCGTTGCCCGGAGATGGCTTTGCCGGTGGCGATCTCCGTCAGTAGGCGCGCGGTGGCGTCGGTGGTCAGCCAGTTGCGGTGATTCGGCGCGTGCAATTTCACGGACTGCATTTCGCGCCCATACGGGCCTTCGCACCAGGGTTTGCGGTTCACATTGATGTTTGTGTAGCCGAGAGAAGCGAAGTAGCGGTTCACGGCGTTTCGTTGGTGAAGCCAGGCCTCCAACTCGTCCGCGGCCAGCTCCGGGCCGCTCGTCGTGCCCGTCAACAAATCGACCAGGTAATGCGTGGGTTCATTGCCGGAATCGACAATCATGTCCCGCAGGGCGCGGCGGACTTCGTCCGTCTCTTGAATTCTGCCGTCCTCCAGCCAGCGGTGAACCGCCGCCATGTAAAACAGTTTGACGACGCTCGCCGGATAAATCTGGACATGGCCTCGATAGCTCGCCTGTGTGGGCCGGGTCGAATCGCGCAGATCGACAAGCGTAACAGCCAGTTGATCCGCCTGCAGGTTCTTCTCCGCGAATTTCTCGAACGTTTTTCGCACCGCCTGATCGACCAGGGATTGGAGCCTGGGCGAGCGGCTTGGACTGGCCGATTCGGCCGCGCGCGCTTCGGCGCCCACTTCGAGAAGCGAGGCGAGTGCGGCGAGGGCAAGCCAGCCCCGGATTGGGGTCACAAATCGACCGGCGAAGGATTGCACCGTGGCAACAGGTCGGTTTGGGGAACAAGGCAAAGTGTTCATGAGTATGACCTCACCGTAGGGAAACTGAGCCGCCAAGGAAAGACGGATTGAGCACAGCAGGGAATGCGCGGCGTGTGTCAGCGCGCGGACTTGTGATTCGAACGAACGATTCCGGCGAGAATTCATCGAGTTCGCGGTGCCAATCGGTGCTCCAAAAGTTACGCGATCCTTTGCCAATCTGTCTCCCCGAGAGTCCGGCTCACCTCTGCTCATGACCAGGTCTCTTCGACAGCAGCGTTCGATTCCATTCCGGAGGCTCCGCGGCCCTATCCCTTCGCCAAGGTGAGCCGGGTGATCGCGGTTCCTGCGAGTTCGGCCCACGAAAAACACTAAGTGGTCCATTTCATAAATACGCTCACGTTCGCGGCAAGGGATTTTTCGGCCAGACGAGGCGCGAGCGACGAGCATATCCCGAAGTGGATCTGTAAGGAGCAAGCAACGAAGTCTGGCGAAAAAGAACTGCCGCCCTTCGGGTTGCGCCG
>VHCZ01000287.1 GCA_016871535.1 Verrucomicrobiota bacterium | reverse complement strand
GGGAAGTTCCCACGGCCAAAAAGCCGCGCACACGGCCCTTGAACCGAAAACCGTGCGGACCGCAGCCTTTAGGCGCCTTTAGGCTGCTTCTGCGCACTCTCCGGGGTCGAGCGTTCAAGCAGCCTAGAGGCCACGGTCCGGAGGAACGGCCTGAGCCTCGCCCCACCGTCGTTCACTGATCAACTGGGCTTCCCGAAAAACTGATTCACGCGCTCCCGGTAGCTCCGGCTCAGGCTGAGTTTGGTCCCGTCGCGTAAAATCACGACGTAATCGCCGTGAAACATCGGTTGCAGTTCTTTGATGCGCCCCACGTTGACGAGCGTGGACCGGCTGATGCGCAGGAACTGATTCGAAGCCAGTTTCGTTTCCAGCGCGGTCAACGTTTCGCGGTACAGGTGCGATTCGTTTCCGGTGTGGATGTTCAAGTAATTGTCCGCCGCCTCGATCCAATCGATGTCTTCGACTTTGACGAGCACCACCCGGCCTTCGGTTTTGACGGCCAGACGTTCCAGGGGCTTTGCTTCGGGCTTGAGGCTGGCCAGCAACTGAGAGAGCCGGCGCGTGATTTCTTCGGGCTTCCGGTGTTGAATTTGTTCGATGGCACGCCGGAGAGCGACCTGGAAGCGCTCGCGGTCAAAGGGCTTCAGCAGGTAATCCAGCGCGTTCACTTCAAAAGCGTGCACCGCGAACTGATCGTAAGCCGTGACAAAAACAATGGCGGGCATTTGCTCCTTGGGCAAGGCGGCGAGCACGCCGAAGCCGTCGAGTTCCGGCATTTGCACGTCGAGAAACAGCAAATCCGGCGACGCGGATTGAATCGCGGCCAGCGCTTCACGGCCATCGGCGCATTCGCCGACCAGCTCGATTTCGGGTTCTGCTTCGAGCAGTTTGGCAAGCCGCTCGCGCGCGAGCGGTTCGTCATCGACGATAAGAGTTCGGATTTTCATTTCTACCTCTGGGCAGGGCGGGCCTGTCCCCGGCGAGCCGAGCTGGACGTGTTCCAAGCAGGTGGGGCGGCTCGCCGGGACGGACTCGCCCTATCTGGTTCAGGGCTTGCCCTCTCCGGTTCACGTTGGCCGGCTCCCATTAAGTTCGACGCGGAACGGGATTGTCACCTGGACGAGCAGACCACCATCCGTTGCATTGGAAAACTCAATTCGCTGCCGGCTGCCATAAAGCTGCTGGAGCCGGGCGCGCGTGTTGGCCAGGCCGACGCCTTCGGCAGTCAATTTCCCCTGGGCGAATCCGGCGCCGTTATCGCGCACTTCGAGCCGCAGTTGCTCGTCCCATCGCCGCGCCCGCAGCTCGATCCGGCCGGGTTTGGATTGCGGTTCGATGCCGTGACGGATGGCGTTCTCGACCAGCGGCTGCAACAGAAGATTTGGCACCTGGGCTTGCATCGTTTCCGGAGCGATATCGCGCACCACCGTGAGCCGGCTGCCAAATCGCGTTTGCTCAATCTCCAGGTAGCGATCCAGAAAGGTCAGCTCCTCCTTCAACGACACTTCGTGCGCGTCCGTGCTCTCCAGCGTGTAGCGCAGCAACAGGCTTAACCGGCTGATCATGCGATCGGCGGCCTCGGCGTCCTTGTGCACCAGGGCGGAGATGGCGTGGAGCGTGTTGAAAAGGAAGTGGGGATTCAGTTGCATTTGCAGCGCCTGAAGTTTGGCATGGGTCAAACGCTTTTCCAGTTCGAGGGTGTTGAGCTCCCGGTCGTGAAATCTGCGATAGTACCCGAAGGCGTGCGCGACGCTGACGATGACGCCATACACAAACAAATTGAAATAGAATGTCTTCGCCAGCAGCGAGCCGAACAAGGCCGCGAACCCGACCGTGTCTCCGGTGGCTGAGCCTTGCCAGATCCCGATCGCCGCCCGCAGCGCCATCCACGCGATCGAAAAGGCGGCGCCGGCGGCCAGATGAATTCCGGCGTGGCGCACCCAGTTCGTGCGCTCGATCGCGAACCGCCGCACCAGCCAGCTCACCGGAACCGAGAGCAGAGCGAACAGATACCAATCCGCGAGCGAATGGCTGATCGCGTGGCGCCAGGGCACGGGATTCCCGAAGCTCGCGCTCGAGACGTAATACTGATGGGCGAACGAAAGGCCAATGAGGGTCCAGACCCCAAACCAGCCGAGCCACTGGATCGTGCGATTACGAGTTGAGGATCCGGGGCTCATCGGGAATTGACCGGCCGGTCGCCGGGCTTTCCAGGACGCGTTTCCGTAGCGCAGATTTTCAATCTGCCGTATCGCCGATTTGCAATCGGCGGCGCATCGGCGAGTTTGAAAGCCCTGAAACTTGTCGATCCCCCGCAGAATGCAATTCTGCGATACGGCAGATTGAAAATCTGCGCTACGGCTGCGCCCCGTGAATTTCCATTTTCCACCCCGCGATTAAATGTTAAACGTGCGCCCTGGAAAAGATGAATCAGACTCCCTCCGGCCCTGTGAAACGAAAAGCGGCGTCGCCCGGCGAACCGCACGAGGCCGCGGCTTCACCCGGATCCATCCGCCAACCCAGCACTCCGCCGGAGAACGACGCCATCATTGGCCGCGCGTTCCGCTGGTCGTTTCTTGCCATCGCTCTTCTGGGAGTGGCTGTGGTCGGACTGATTTTTCTTCTCAACCGCAAACCAGGCTCAGGCAAAACAAGCGTGACCGCTCTGCAAGCGCCGGAAACACGCGAGATTTCGACGCGCGATATCCCCGTCGCCAAATTCACGGAAATCCCCGCCTCGGCCGGCCTCCGATTCGTCCACAACAACGGCGCGTACGGCGACAAACTCCTTCCGGAAACCATGGGCGGCGGCGTGGCTTTCCTCGATTTCGACGACGACGGCGATCAGGATTTGCTGTTTGTCAATTCAACCTATTGGTCGTGGAAAATTCCGGAAGGCCGACAGGTTGCGACCCTTGCGCTCTACCGAAACGATGGCACAGGACGATTCGACGACGCCACCGCCGGCTCCGGGCTGGACGTGAGCCTTTACGCGATGGGCGTCGCCGTGGGCGACTACGACAACGACGGGCTGACAGACGTTTTCATCACGTGCGTCGGGGGCAACCGGCTTTTCCATAATCTCGGAGGCGGAAAATTTGGCGACATAACGGCAGCGGCCGGCGTTGGAGGGTCGCCGACAGGCTGGAGCACAAGCGCGGCCTGGATCGACTGCGACAACGATGGCGATCTGGATTTATTCGTCTGCAACTACGTGCAATGGTCTCGCGAGATTGACTTCGAGGTGGACAACCGCCTCGTCGGCCTGGGCCGCGCTTACGGACGCCCTTGGAATTTCGCGGGCACGTTCCCGTATCTCTATCGCAACGAAGGCGGCGGGCGATTCAAAGACGTGTCGGAAGAGAGCGGCGTCCAGGTCAAAAATCCGGTCACGGGCCTGCCGATGGCGAAGTCGCTCGGCGTCGCGCCGGTCGATGTGAACGGGGATCACTGGATCGATCTGGTGGTGGCCAACGACACGGTGCAGAACTTCGTGTTGAGCAACCGCTGGAACGGCACGTTCAAAGAAGTCGGCACGCACGCCGGGATCGCGTTCGACAGCTACGGGCAAACGCGAGGCGCCATGGGCATCGACGCGGCGCGGTTTCGCAACGACGACGCCCTCGGCATCGCGATCGGCAATTTTGCCAACGAACCCAATGCGCTTTACGTGTCTCAGCGCGATTCGCTTGTTTTCGCAGACGAAGCGATCACGGAGGGCGTTGGACCGGCGAGTTTGTTGCTGATGAAGTTCGGTCTGTTCTTCTTCGACTACGACCTGGACGGGCGGTTGGACGTCCTGACGGCCAACGGCCACATCGAAGAAGACATCAACAAGGTCCAGGCCAGCCAGCAGTACCGGCAGCCGGCGCAACTGTTCTGGAACAGCGGTTCAAGCCGGGGCTTCCGCTTCGTCCCGGTGCCGGCGGAGAAATGCGGAGCGGATTTGTTCAAGCCGATTGTCGGCCGCGGTTCCGCCTTCGCCGATATCGACGCCGACGGCGATCTGGACGTGGTGTTGACCCAGATCGCAGGACCGCCCCTGCTTCTCCGGAACGAACAACAGCTTCAGCATCATTGGGTGCGCTTCAAGCTGGTCGGCACGCGCAGCAATCGCGACGCGATCGGCGCGTGGATCAAGGTCCGCGCGGGCAATCGCACTTTGTCCCGGCAGGTCATGCCGACCAAGGGCTATTTGTCGCAGTCCGAACTCCCCGTCACGATCGGTCTCGGAAGAACGGACTCGGTCGATGAAGTCGTTGTCACTTGGCCGGATGGCTCGACGCAGAAAGTGTCGCCGGTGAAACTCGGCTCACTGACGCGCGTGGTGCAAGTTCAATGACTGGCTTCAATTCACGACGTTCTGCGGCTTGCCCGCCAGAAACGCCTGAAGGTTCGCCACCGCCATATCCATCAGCCGCGCGCGTGCGGAACGGGTCGCCCAGGAAATGTGCGGCGTAATCAAACAGTTTTTCGCCTTCAAGAGCGGATTGTCCGGCAAGGGCGGTTCGACCGCGAGCACGTCCAGCGCGGCGCCGGCAATGCGTCCCGCGTTCAAGGCGTCCGCCAGCGCCGGTTCATCCACGAGCGGCCCCCGGCTGGTGTTGATCAAGAATGCGGTGCGTTTCATGCGCCCCAGACGTTCCGCGTTGACCAGGTGTTTGGTTTCCGGCGTCAACGGGCAGTGCAGGCTCACCGCGTCGCTCTTGGTGAAGACGGTTTCGAGATCGACGAAGGCCACGCCGGGCGGGAGTTCCTTCGGGACGACAACATCCGCGGCCAGCACTTTCATTCCCAGCGCAAGCGCGACATCGCTGACCGCGCGCCCGATCCGCCCAAAGCCCGCCAGCCCCATCGTCAATCCATCCAGCTCGATCAGCGGATAATCCCAGTAACACCAATCCGGGTTTTTGCTCCAGCGGCCCTCGCGAACGGTTTGCGCGTGATGCGCGACGTGCTGAGTCAGTTCCAGCAAGAGCGCGAAAGTCATCTGGGCCACGGATCGCGTGCCATAAGTCGGAATGTTCGTGACCGGGATGTTGCGTTCTCGCGCCGCCGCGACATCGACCACATTGTAACCAGTCGCCAGTACGCCGATGTATTTGAGTTTCGGGAGCCGGGCGATTTCATCGCGGCCAAGCACGGTTTTGTTGGTGAGGACAACTTCGGCATCGGCGGCGCGGGCGACGGTTTGGTCTGCCGGCGTGCGGTCGTGAACTTCGCACTTTCCGAGCTTATTGAGTTTGTCCCAGCTCAGATCGCCGGGGTTGAGAGTGAATCCATCCAGGACAACAATTTTCATTCTTGCGTTCACGCAAATGTGTTTTGACTGGGAAAAGACCCACCCCTTCCGCTCCCAGGAGGGGACCAACGCAACGACGCCTCCCCTCCTGGGAAGGGCGCAGGGGTGGGATTAATCATCAGCGACATCTCGAATCTTGTCTCAGTATTTTGCCACGACTTTGCCGGCGCCGATGCCGAGCGCGCTGGCGACTTCTCGCGCTTTCGCGAGCATCAATCCCGATTCGCTGGCCACGGCGACAAATTGAAAGCCCTCATCCAGCCGCCGTTTGGCCGTGGGCGCGTCCAGCACGTGAATTCCGGGAGCCACTCCGTGCTTTTTCGCGGTCTTGAGGATGTGCTGCACGGCCTCGACGTACTCTTTGCTGTCGCTGTCGAACACCGGTTTTTTGCCCATGGATTTGTGGAGGTCGTTCGGCCCGATGAACACGACATCGATGCCGGGCACGCTCAGGATTTCGTCCGCTGCTTCGACGGCTTGAATCTGTTCGGCCATCACGACCACCAGGATTTCATCGTTGGCGCGGTCGTAATAAGTGGCGGGGTCGGTGTCGAAATTCACCGCGTGAAGCTGGCCGCCGATGGTGCGCTGGCCGAGCGGCGCGTAGCGCGCGGCATTGACCGCGGCCTCGGCTTCGGCGCGGCTGTTGACCAACGGCACGACGATGCCCCAGGCGCCGGTGTCGAGCACGCGTTTGATATTCTGGACGTTGTTCAGCGGGACGCGCGCGAAGGGGGCGGGCCCTGATGCCGCGATGATCGCGAAACATTCCGCAGCCGTTTCCATTGAGAACGGCGTGTGCTCCATCTCAATGGTGAGCCAGTCAAAGCCGGTTCTCGCCATCAATTGCGCGGTCACGGGCGAAGGCACCGTCAGCCAGGTGCCGACGCTCGGTTCGCCGCGTTTCAATTTTGCGCGGACATGGTTTTGTTTCATCTTCGAAGTCTTTCAACCGCTAACCAACACTGGCCAAAGAGATTTGAAATTTAACCACGGATTCACACGGATTAACCCGGATAAGGAGCAATTCAAATCCGTGTCCATCCGTACTGCTATCCATAAAAGTCTCCGCGGCTTGCACAAATTTCCCATTCAACCGATTTAACCTATTTAACGATTTAACGTTGTAACGGTTTTGGTTGCGGCTTGCCGCGCTGGGTCCATCCGTGGTTGAAAATGGGATCCGTCTTCACCTTCGGGCATCTACAAGGTCACCGGGAGTCACTGCAATCGCGCGCACAACTGAGCGGATGCGAGCACGTCCGGATTCACCAGGGACTGCGGCCGTTTCCCATTCATCAGATCCAGAATCGCCTGAGCCGCCGCCAGGCTGACGCGCATGCCGTTTTCACGGGCGAAGGACGCGAGGTGCGGTGTGAGCAAGACGTTTGGGGCGAAGCGCAGCGGGTGATCCGAGGGCAGCGGTTCCTTCGCGAACGTGTCCAGCGCCGCGCCCGCGATCCAGCCTTCTTGCAGTGCGCGGACCAACGCCGCTTCGTCGATCAACGCGCCGCGTCCGGCGTTGATCAGGAAGGCGCTCTTTTGCATTTTGCGGAGCTGCGCTTCGCCGATGAGGCCGCGGCTTTGCGGAGTGAGCGCCGCGTGGAGCGTGACGAAATCGCTTTCCGCGAGCAGCGTGTCCAGCGAGACCATGCGGATTCCCAGTTTCTCGGCTTCGGGCATTTGCACGAGGTCGTAGCCCAGGAGTTTCAAGTTGAATCCGGCGGCGCGGCGCGCCACGGCTTGGCCGATGCGCCCGCAGCCGATGATGCCGAGCGCCTTTCCCGAAACGTCACTGCCCCAAAAAAGTTTCCAATCGCCCTTCGCCATCCACGCGTGGCCTTCGTGAACACGCCGCGCCAAGGCCAGGAGCATCGCGAACGTGTAGTCGGCGACGGTTTCGTTCAGCAGGCCGGGCACATAGGCCACGGCGATGCCCTGCCGCGTCGCCGCTGCGATGTCGATGGAATCGTAACCGACGCCCCACCGGGAAATGATTTTCAAGCGCGCGGCTTGAGGGGACCGCAACGCCGAATCGGAATACTGGTCCGGGCTGCACAGCACGGCATCCACGCCTTCGAGGAGCGGCAGAAGTTCGGGTTCGGGAAACGGGCCGAAGCGAGGCGGAACCACGACGTCGCATCCCGCGCTCTTAAGCGCATCCATCGCAGGCCCGCCCACATCTTTGAACGTGCGGGCCGTGATCAAAACCTTCCACGACATGCGGCGGAGTGTAGCGGGCAGCCCCCGCACTGCAAGCGTCCCGTAGGGCAGGCATCCTGCCTGCCCAATGATGTCGTTGAACGCGTTTCGGGAGACAGGCAGGAAACCTGCCCTTGGAGTTTGGACATTTCCCGCGCAGTCCAACAAGCCCGACGGGAACGAATGACGC
>VHCZ01000286.1 GCA_016871535.1 Verrucomicrobiota bacterium | reverse complement strand
TGTTTGTATTGATGACCATAACTTTTTATCTCCATTGCTGTTTCCGTAACCTGGGTGGGCCATCGGGCCCGCTAGAATTTGACTTCACTTCACGACGCGCTCGACGGGTTGCAGAGCAGGCTTCTTGCCACTCAGCAACCGCTCCAGCGCGGAGCGTGAGGCGCCGACGGCTTGCAGGTTGCTCGACTGGATTTCGTCATAAACTTCTTTGCGCAGCACATGAATTTCCTTCGGTGCGGTGACGCCCACTTTCACAACTTCGCCTTCCACGCGTAAAATGTTTATGGTGATCCGGCCGTCGATAACGATGCTCTCGTTGATCTTTCTGGAGAGAACGAGCATGGGTATTCAGTGTTCTTCTCTCAGTTGCTCAGAGGATGTTTGATCGACAAGGTGGCCGCGTTCTTCGGCACCACCTGGCGTGCAACCAGAGTATGCCGGTTATGAACGATCGGGCCTTTCAAATTCACCGTGATCGAGCCGTCCGGATGAAACGTCGCGATGTTCATCACCACAGCGTCTTCCGGTTCATTCAATCCCAGAAAGCTTACGTCTTCATCGCTCAGCTCGATGTGATACGCCTCCACGACGTAGGGAGGCGGGACGACCAGGAAACAGAGTCCGTCGCCATCTTGAGCCTCGAGCCACAAAAATGGGTGAATGTCCGGAAACGCGTGAAGCTTGTAATTCTTGATTTGCTCGAAGCCGAGCAGCCCACAGGGGAAGCGCAGATCAAGGGTCGTTTCTGTGAAGAGAGGGATGATTTTCTCCTCCACCCGATTTTGTTCTATCGTGAGCATAGTGAACGGGAGGTTTTAGCAACCGCTGTGCCACGGAGTTTTTTCCGCCCCGCCCCCCCTTTTTCGGCCAAATATCCACTCCCACCCGGACGCCTCGCGAGCGTTCCAAAATCCAACGGAAAATAACTCCACTCACATAGGCAGAAAATGCCCCCAAATCCACAAGGCCCAAAGAACACTGACAGAAGCGGACAAACGGGCAGAAAGAGAAATGGCAAGCGGTTGATTCGGTGCAGCGCGTCTTTCGCCCTCCAGTAATCCACTAACGCGCTGGACCCGCCTCCCGACTGTCAAGCGGACTCGCCGCGTTCAAGCCCGATATCGAACAGGGATTGCGGGGAAGCCTTGGCAAAGTCTCCAGGGATGTTCAGCCCGCCGGACAGGAAAACTACGGGCAGTTTTGTTCCCAAAAGAAGGTTCCAGAACTTGCTCCATCTGCTGTCCTCGTCCAGGTGCGTCAGGATCAGGCCGGCCAGCGGCAGGACCGAGAAAGCTCTTGCCTGCTCGATCAAGTGGTTGAGGTCATACGCAGAGTTGAGGACAAGAAACACTTGTGCAGGTTGGAAGTTCTGGATTTGGGATGCCAGACCAGCGATGGACTCCGTGTCGTCGATTGGCGCTCCGGGGAGATCGACAAACTCCACCTGTGCTTCGTCCTTGCTTTCCTCAGGAGACCACACCCGGTCCACAGGAACACCAAGAATCTCGCCGTGAATGCTCAGAAACTCCGCTGTGTTGGCCGTATGCCCGTCGAGCCGCCAGACTCGCGCGGATCGCTTTTCAAGCAAGACCTCCTGAGTGAGCCACTTGCAAAGGCAAGTGGTTTTCCCCACCCCAGGTGCTCCAACCAAGATCCGAGTTTGCCCGGTGCCGCTCTCAACTCTTGCTGCGAGCCGGCTCCAGAACTCGACCAGTAGCTCCTGCACGGCAACGAATTGGTCTCTGAGATTCTTCTGAGGCTCGCCAAACTGTCGGGCATGAACCTGATCTACCAGCCACTGCGCGTGCAGAGGGAGTAGCCCAAGATTCTCGAGCATACGTCCAAGCCCAATTTCCTCATTCGGTTCAGGCAGTTTGGGTTCGCGCGATTCCTTGATTGGAGGGACGGGCTGGCGCGGAGGAACGACAGGCGCAGGGGGAGCCGGCGGTCTCCGGGGCTGGGGCGATGCTGTCGCGGACCTTTGCTCTTTCGCCCTTTCGTAGGCCCGATAAATCTCGGACAAATCCCGCTTCGGCGGAGCCGGCTTCGGATTGGGCAAGGTGGCTTGCACCTCTATTTGAGGCTTCTTCCAGATCTTGCTCAGGCCCGGCGCCGGAGTTTTCCGGACATTGACCACCACCGCTTCCGGGCCGAGCTGCCGATGCACCTCAGCCAGTGCTTCGGCAGCGGAGCCAGCGACAATGGTAACCAGTTTCACTCGGCAAGGCCCAGTTAAGGCAACGGATTACAGGGGGCAGAAGATTGGAGTGCCGGGGTGTCGGAGTATCGGAGTGGCAAATCATCAACACTCCGAAACCCAGATACCCCGTTACATGACCTAACAGTCCGTGACGCGGGCGGCATTGAAGGCATGGTTCTCAGGCTCCGACCGGTCAGGTTCCAGATCACGCCGGGCTAGGGATCGAGCCGATGGACTGGATTTCCAATCTGGGCGGCAGTTCCTCGTAGGCAAGAAATGCGACCTCTGGAAAATTTGCCGCGAAAAACCGCCTCAATCCCAACCGGACCGCCCCAGAACAAATCACCACAGGAGGTCGTCCCTCCGCGATCATCGGTTGGACAAGTTTCGAGAGGTGATACGTAACGTGCTGGGCGAGTTTAGGCTCCATAAAGAGGAGCGTTTCGTTGGGAGACTGGCGCAGGCCCTTGGCGATTTCCTCCTCAAGCCATGGATCCATCGTGATGGTTTGGATGCCGCCCTGGTCGCTCTGATACGGCTTCACGATCTGCGACCTCAATGCCCGGCGGGCTTGCTCGGAAAGCTCGTCGGGATTCTTGGTGATGGCGGCATAATCTGCGACCTTCTCTAGAATTCCCACCAGGTTGCGGATCGAAACGGCCTCGGCCAACAAATTCTGGAGTATTCGTTGGATTTGGCCGGTGTTCAACAGGGCCGGGACCAATTCGTTGATGAGTGCCGGATTGCTTTGCTTCAGATTCTCCAGGAGCACTTGCACGTCTTGCCGGCTCAAGATCTGATGGCAGCTTCGCTTAATGGTTTCGCTCAGATGCGTCACGAGAACGGACGCTGGATCCACCACCGTGAAGCCGGCCACTTCGGCGTTGCGGCGATCCACCTCTTTGATCCAGATCGCGGGAAGCTGGAACACCGGCTCGGTCGTCGGAATACCCGGCAAAACGGCCTTGCTGTTCGCGGTGTTCATGGCCAGGAGATGGCCAGGCATCACTTCGCCCTTGGCGATCATATGGCCTCTCAAGAGCAACCGGTACTCATTCGGGCCCAATTGAAGGTTATCCCTGAGCCGGATCGGCGGGATGATAAAGCCCATTTCCTGAACGAAGTTGCGTCGCACGCCCGTGACGCGCTCCAGCAAATCGCCTCCCTTCCGAACATCTGCCATGGAGACCAATCCATAGCCCAACTCGATTTGCAGCGTGTCCACGCTGAGCAGCGACTCCAATTTCTCCGCCGACGCCCCCGCTTTCGCGGGTTGGCCTGCACTGCCCGGTTTCGCGCCTGCATCCTCGGACACCACGCCGGATGGAGCAGGCGCCACATCGACTGCCGTGGTGAGGCCGCTCCGCCTCAGGACTTGATACATCGCCGCGAAAACGCCCGCCAAGACCATGAACGGAACCGTCGGCATTCCAGGCGCGATCGCGAGCGCGAACAAGGAGGCTGACAAGATGGCCAGGGATCTCGGCGAGAAAAACAACTGGCGGGTCAGGCTTTGTCCCAGGTTTTCTTTCGAGGCGGCCCGTGTCACGAGAATACCGGCAGCCGTAGAAGTAATGAGCGCGGGGATCTGGGACACCAGACCGTCCCCGATGGACAGAATCGTAAACCGCTGCAGCGCTTCGACCATCGGCAGGCCCATTTGGAGCACGCCAATCCCGAAGCCGCCGAGCACGTTGATCAGAGTGATCAGGACCGCCGCAACCGCGTCTCCGCGCACGAACTTGCTGGCGCCGTCCATCGCTCCGTAAAAATCGGCTTCCTGCTGCAGCGCCGAACGCCGCGCGCGCGCTTGGTCTTCTTTAATCAAACCCGCGTTCAGTTCGGCGTCGATGGACATTTGTTTGCCGGGCAGCGCATCCAACGTGAAGCGCGCTGCGACTTCCGCGATACGGCCAGCGCCCTTGGTGATCACGATGAAATTGATCACGGTGAGGATGAGGAAGACGACGGTTCCCACGACGTAATTCCCGCGCACGACATAGTTGCCAAACGCGTTGATGATTTCTCCGGCGTAACCGTCGAGCAGGATCAAGCGGGTTGAGGCGACGTTCAGGCCCAAACGGAACAGGGTGATGATGAGCAGGAGGGTTGGAAAGCCCGTGAATTCGGAAGGCTCTTTCAGATACAGAATCACCAGCAGAATCAACAAAGCGGACGCGATGCTCAGGCTCAGCAACAGATCCAGAATCGACGGATGAACCGGCTGAATGAGCAGGAGCAGCGTCCCGAACATGAAGACCACAAGACCCAGGTCTCCATATTTCCAGACCTTCTTAACTGGAATGGCTGCGGCGTTCGCCATGTTCAGACTCTCTGGCCTTCCATGTAGTAGCGGAACCGGTTGGTCTTATAAACGTAGGCCAGAATCTCGGCCACCGCGGTATAGACCTGCGGAGGCACTTCCTGGCCGACCTTGCAGTGCTTGAACAACAACTGTGCCACCGGCTTGTTCTCGACAATCGGGATCTGAAATTGTTGCGCGATTTCGCGAATGCGCAGCGCATTGAGCCGGGCTCCTTTGGCGACGATCTTCGGCGCGCGCATCGTCTTTCGGTCGTACCGCAACGCCACTGCCAGGTGGGTGGGATTGGTGACCACAACGTCGGCGCGCGGAATCTCGCGAATCCAGTTCTGCCGGAGGATGGCCAACCGGCGCTTCCGGATCTCACCTTTCACCAGCGGGCTGCCTTCCGAGTTCTTGGCTTCTTCCTTCACTTCCTCCTTGGTCATCATCAGGTCTTTCTGATGCTTCCAATACTGGTAGCCGTAATCGGCCGCGGCGATCAGCGCCAGGCCTATAACCACACGGGCGCTGATGGAACGGATGGATTCGGTCATGAATTGCGTGATTTCCCCAAAGCTGGTGGTCGAATAGAAGAGCGGGTGTTCGAGCAGCCGTTTGATCACCACGATGGTCAATCCCAGGATGAGCAGGAACTTCAGCAATCCGACCAGAGTCCGCATGGCGGAGGGCAGCGGTTGGAACAACTGCTGCACGTTCATGAACGGATTGATGCGGTTCCAACCGAATTCCGCGCGGTTCAGCGAAAGGCGAAAGCGGCTCTGCAGCCCGCCCGCCACGACCGCCGCGACGAGAGCTGCGAACATGACCGGAAGGGAGCATGCGGCCAGCCATTTCAAGAAAGCGTTGAAGTAGCTCCCAATTGAGTTGATGGTGACAGTCAATCGGCCCAACTGCCCCAGCGTCTCAACCATCGATGTGGACAACACCCGCATGATCTGCCCGCCCATCAGGCTGAGGACCAAAAGCCCCGATCCGAGGACAAATACGGTTTGAATCTCGATTGTCCTGGGAAACTGGCCTTTGGACCAAGCCTCGGAGATCCGCCTGCCTGTCGGTTTCTCTGTCTTCTCGCCTTGGTCGGCCATCCTTTTATCCTCCTACCAATCTGCCGACCTCAAAGATGTCCTGGGGCACTTTTCTGAGAAAATTCGCGACATGCTGCGCGGTCAGGTTCAGTGTAAATCCGAAGACCACCATCCCAGCCAGCAACCGGATGGTGAAGCTCTCGAAGAAGATGTTCATTTGCGGGACGGCGCGTCCCAACATCATCAGGACGACGCTAACCAGGAAGCCGATTGCCATGAGCGGCGCCGCTATCAGAACAGCCAGGATGAAAATTTTACCTATCCGCAGGGTGACGTTGTCAAATAATGCATCGCTCAACCTACCGCCACCGATGGGCAAAATGGCGTAAGTCTGCTGGAATGCCATAATCATTATATGATGCATGTCCAAACTAAGGAACAGCATCATGGCGAGCAAGTTCAGTACCGCCGCCGGAACGTCCACTGGCACAGAATCCGTCGGGGTGATGACCGTGGAAGTCTGGAGGCCGATCTCGGTTGATATGAAATGGCCGGCCAACTGCACGGCATAGAAGACGAACCGGCATATGTAACCCATGAATAACCCAAGGGTGATCTCCCCAAGAAACAGAACCACCAACTGCAGCAACTGAAGATTTGCCGGGTCCACGGGATTCGCGACCCCTGGCGCCACCAACAAGGCCAGAATCGCTGCCAAAGCCACGCGCACACGAGCTGGCACGTTGGTCCCAGAAAAAAGCGGAAAGATTAAGAACAGTGCCCCGGCCCTTACAAAGACCAAGAGCCATGTGAAGAAGCCTGCCATGATTCAGACGCTACATCACCATTTTGGGCAGCATCCCTATCATCCCAGCCGTGAAATCCATCAAAGTCCGGATCAGCCACGGCAGGATGATGAACAAGAGAGCGACCACAGCCAGCGCTTTGGGCACAAAAGTCAGAGTCTGTTCCTGAATTGAGGTAATCGTCTGAAACAAGCTGATCAGAAGGCCCACCAGCAACGCAGTCAGCAGGAAAGGCGTTGCCACCACGACCGCTTGGCCGAGCAGCTTTCGCAGCAATTCCACCGTGTAATCAGGCGTCATAGCTAGACCTTGAAGCTATCTGCCAGCGACCGAACGAGAAGCGTCCAGCCATCCACCAGCACGAACAGCAGCAGCTTCAAGGGCAGCGAAATGAAGGCGGGCGGCAACATCATCAACCCCAGGCTCATCAGCACGATCGCCACCACGAAATCGATCAGAATGAATGGGATAAACAGCAGGAAGCCCATCTGAAAGCCAGTGCGCAGCTCGCTCAAGATGAATCCGGGAATGATGACGCGCATGGGCAGTTGGTCCGGCGGAGTCGGCCCCATCCTGGCCAGTCCCACAAACACCTCCACATCCTTGGGCCGCGCCTGCGCCAGCATGAAATTCCGCATGTGACCGGAGGCCCGTTCAAACGCTTGCTGACTCGTGATCTGGCCCGCTGAATAAGGCTGAAGCGCGTCTTCGTTTATCCTCTGATAGGTGGGCGCCATGATGAAGTAGGTCAAGAACAGCGAGAACCCAATTAGCAATTGACTCGAAGGCGTTCCCTGCAGCGAAAGCGCAGTCCGCAAAAACGAAAAAACGATGACGATCCGGGTGAAACTCGTCATCAACATCACAAGCGACGGGGCCAGCGTCAGCAATGTGAGGGTGAAGAGAATCCGAATCGCAATATCTACGTCGCGGGGCTGGTTCGGGAGGTTGAACCCGAGGTTCAGGTTGTAGCCCGTCGTCGAATTGGTTCTGGCTTGAGCAAAGACAGACCCTTCGCCCAGCCACAGGAACGTCAGGATTAAGCTCACGACCGCCACGGTACTGAAGAGCGTCCGTCGCAGCCCCGGAGCGCGGCCCGGCGACTGAGTGGCATCGCTTTCCGACAAACCAGGTTCGACCCAAATCGGGAGGCGCCGATACTGCATTGGACTTATGCTGAGAGCATGTCCGAAAATTCCGCGGGGTCCTGTTTTCGCGCCAAAGGCCGGATGGCGAGGCGCCACGAAGGAGAATATCCTCCCTGGATCTTCGACTGAGGAGCAACGAAGCCAGGCGGCCTTTGGCGCGAAAACCCTCCGGGCGGCGGGTCTTTTGTCCGTGGCCTGCGTTGGCTCGGTCCTTACAGCCC
>VHCZ01000285.1 GCA_016871535.1 Verrucomicrobiota bacterium | reverse complement strand
GAAAACCACGCTGGAAGAGCAGCTCAAAGCTCTGTTCCGCCAGGTCCGAAAACAGTCCACACTATGATGAGTCAGCCGAACCAAAACTCAGATCCCCTTCGGTAAGCTTTTCCCATGAGTCAACGCGTCCCCTCAGTTAACGACGGTGGGGTGACGCTCCTGCGGAGCCTTTCTTCGATGGCATTGGCTCGGCGGGAGCCTCGCCCCACCCTCAACTGAGGGCATACAACCTGAACTCGTGATCTCTTTTCTTGGACTTGAACGTCTTTTTGAGGCAAATTCTCCACCAACAACCCGAATTCTCGCCAAACCTCAAGCTATGCTATGAACAGTAATCTTCGGCCTGATCGGCAGGCATCGCGGTGGACTGCCGGATTCACCCTCATCGAATTGCTCGTCGTCATCGCCATCATCGCGATTCTTGCAGGCATGCTCTTGCCGGCGTTGAGCCGGGCGAAAAGCAAAGCCAAGTCCACCCACTGCATTTCTAATCTGAAGCAGTGGGGTTTGATCTGGGTGTTTTACACGGACGAAAACGACGGCAAGTTCAGCGACGGCGATACCGTCGGTTGGGCGCGAGGCGAATGGGTGCGGGCGTTGGCCAAGCACTACAAGGAGAAACCTTCTTTGCTCCTGTGCCCAGACGCCAACATGCGGCGAGCTCCGGCCACGGGAAACACCGAAATGAAAATGCCGTTGAACACGCCGGAGAGCCGCCTGGCCGAATACGGCGGACCGCACACGGCCTACAACTTTCCGAACTTCGCGGAGGATCTGTCGGCGACGCAACTGGTGAGCAGTTACGGCGGGAACAATTGGATTTACAATGCGAAGAACGACATTCAAGGCCGGCGCTGGCAGGATCATTGGGGATCCTTCAACGTCCCGGACGCGGCTTCGGAAATTCCGTTGTTCGGCGACTCGATGTGGCGCGGGGGCGGACCGGATCACCGAGTCTCCGACAAGGATCAGGCGCCGACTTTCAATGGCCAGTGGATCAGTGCCGGAGCGGAATCGGCGCATTTCGCTTTCAGGCGTCACGGCAAAGGCATCAACCTCGCGTTCTTCGACCATTCCGTCCGCGCCACCACCACGCCGACGAAGGTCTGGACGTTCAAGTGGCATCGCACGTATCAACGCCACGGGCAGGAGCGGACGAAGAATTTCCCGGCGTGGATGAAGTAACCTAAAGCAACCTACATGTAGAGGAGACTTACTCAACGACGCTCTGAATCGACATTTCGCCGCCAGGTTTTGGAGTGCGCCAGTCCTCTGGCGCTTTGGGAGGACGCGGGTAAGTCAAAGGCGGCAGAGGACTGCCGCAGTCCAAGACGCTGGCGCGCAATCGTGCGCTCTTCTGGGTTCATGGTCCCGATGCGCGGTTTCAGAATCTTCCTGACTGCCCATGCGACAGCCCAATTCGGGGTTCACTTTGATCGAACTGCTTGTGGTCATTGCGATCATCGCTCTGCTGGCGGGAATGCTGTTGCCGGCGTTGAATCGCGCCAAGGCAGCCGCGCACCGGGCCAAGTGCATGAGTAACGTCCGGCAGATCAATCTGGGAATGATGATGTATGACCTGTTTGTCGCCGACGAACCAGCCGTTTTCCACGCCGAGGATCGCCTTCGACTCGGAGACTTCGCGAGCCAGCCAGCGCTGGAACTGATAGCGAATTCCGCGCAGGCTCCAGAAATCATGTTCCTGGCCGGCGATCCGGATGTGCGACCAAGCCCAGTAAAGTCCGCGATGATAAACGTGGTCCTTGGGGAAATCATCCGTCAGCACTTCGCCATCCAGACCGTAGATCGGATGGAAATAATTGGAATGGCTGCGCGCGTTTGGCGCGTTCGGGCTGGTCACTTCGCCATGATTGAAAACCAGGATCGGGCGCTCGCCTTCCCAAAGGCCGAGCGATTGGCCGTTGACCGTTTCGAATCGAAAACGCGCTGGGGAAACCGGCGTCCGCTCCGGCCTGGAGTCCTGGGCGGTTTCCGTCGCAATTGCAGCGGTCAGCGAAAGGAGGCAGCCAACGAAAATTAGCGAAGGAGTACGGCGGATCGAAATCCGAGGAAATAGCCTGGGTGTTCTCATGCGAGTCTCATAGCGTCCGAACCTCGAAATGTCAGAGACAAACTGCGTACGGCAGGCTTGCCTTTCTGTTTAGCGTTGGTAGGGACGGATTCCACTCCGTTCCTGACTAATCCTTGAGGCGTCTCTTGAAGGGGAGGCGGACAACGGAAAGACCAGGAGCCTCCGCCGGCCCATCGTCGCTTCCTGGGCGGCGGTCTGCCTCAAGGCTTGATTTGGGACGGAGTGGAATCCGTCCCTACCACGCTACTGTAACTAAACCCGTACAGGCTTCCCGCCTGCCCCATTGGGACGCGTCCAAAGAACCTGGGACGTGCAGGCAGGATGCCTGCACTACTTTGCTGAGAACGCAAACACTGTCGTGCTTTTGAAGGTTTGGCCGGGACGCAGAATGGTTGAAGGGAAATTCGGCTTGTTGACCGAGTCCGGGTAATGCTGGGTCTCGAAGCAAACGCCGCCGTGCTTGAGATGATTGCCGCTGTACAGTTGCATGCCCGGCTCGGTAGTGCGCACTTCCATAACCCGTCCGCTCTGCGGCTCCGTGAGACGCGCGGCAAGCACGAGCGATTTGCCGCCGCCGGGAAGGACGTAATTGTGATCGTAGCCGTTGGGCCTGGGCTTCAATTGTTCAATGCGGGCGCCAATCGTCGTCGTCGTGGTGAAATCCAACGGTGTTCCCTTCACGCCGGCGATTTCGCCCGTCGGAATCAACTGGTCGTCCGCCGGCGTGTAGCGGTCTGAAGCGAGCCATAATTCGTGGCCGAGCACGTCGCCCTGGCCGGCGAGATTGAAGTAAGCGTGGTTGGTCAGGTTGACCGGCGTGGCCTTGTCGGTCGTGGCTTCGTACTCCAGCCGCAGTTCGTTCTGGTCCGTGAGCGTGTAGGTGACTTTGACGGTGAGGTTGCCGGGATAGTTTTCTTCGCCGTCCTTGCTGAGATACGTGAGTTGAACCGCCGCCTCGTGGTCGCGGGCTGGAAGGGCGCTGGCTTGCCACACAATTCGGGCAAACCCGACGCGTCCGCCGTGGATGTGATGCGGCCCGCTGTTGGCTGCAAGTTTGTATTCGACGCCATCGAGGGTGAAACGAGCTTTGGCGATCCGATTCGCCACGCGCCCGATGACCGACGCCGCGTTCACGCCTTTGAGATATTGTTCGAGCGTGTTCGCGCCCAACACGACGCTGGCCAGCGCGCCGTTGCGATCCGGCGCTTGAAGCTCGGTGACGGTGGCGCCGTAGGAGATCACTTTCGCGATCATGCCTTGGGCATTGCGCAGAATGAATTGCTTGACGGGCGTGCCGTCCTGCGTCTTGCCGAATTCGCGTTCCTCAATCCGCTTCAGTGGTTCGGCGGCGCGGGCATGGGCGGATGCCACAAGGATCAGCACGGCGAAATGAGCGAAGCGCTTGTAGAAGTTCATAACTGGATTCTGTTAGCTAAAGCACCCCGGCGCAAACTGAAAAATCCGCGCAACCATACCCGGTGCATCCACAAGAATTGAACAGGAGCAAACAGAGGCAACGGAGTCGAGGATTTCGGAGAAATGTTGTTGCCAAGCACTCCGTTTGCTCTGTTGCCTCCTGTTCAGATCCTAAGAAGGTTGGCGCACGAACGGCTCCAGCGCGGAACGAAAATCCTCAAACGAGAGGGTGGCCATGTCCGGAACCTTGCCCATGTCATCGTAGCGCCGCAGCGAGACGGCCGAGGCAAAGTGCGGGTGCGCCTCGAAGGCGCGGGCTTCCTCGTCGCTCATGGGGCCGCCCTGCAAAGACAGACTCTTGAGAGACGCTTCGGACAAGTCATCCAAGTAAGCGCGTTCCTTCCAACACAAGTATCGTTTGGCCCGCACGTGCAAACGAATCGGCTCCACTACGTCCTCCGCGAAATAACGTGCCAGATAATTGGCGCCGATATTCTCATGCCTGGCATCGACGCCCTGATCGGCGATTTGCTCGCCAAAGTTGTGCAGCAAATGCCCGTAGTCGTGCAACAGACACGCCGCAACCAGGTGCGCGGGTTCTCCGGCCTGACGCGCGAAGGTGGCGCATTGCAGCGCGTGCTGGGTCTCGGTCACTTGCTCCCCGTAGTGGCGGTGGCCGCGTTCAAGGAACAGTTGGAAGAGTTCGTCGATGATTTCTTGGGCTGGCATATCGCGGGACCGTATCAGAAAAAATCGCGGCGGTATGCCAAAACCCTGTAACTTCGTTCGACCTCGCAGGGTCCCGTTCCCCTCCTGGGAAGTTTCCTTGGCCTCGCGGAAGGGGACAGGCACTCCAGCATGCGCTCGAAGTTCCCGGCAGACAGCGCCCAGAAGTAAGTTTGGATCGTGGCCTCCGGAGGAAAAGTGTCTTGATGCTCTGGGGCATAGATTCGCGCGGCCAGGCCGATGTTTTTCATATTGTTCACGCAGCGGATGGAATCCGCCCTGGCTCTTGCTTTCGCCAGCGAACTGTCCATGGCGGCAGGCCGGGCCAGTTCGGCTCGGAGATTCTCGTTCACGACTCGCAGTTGAATGAGACCTGCGATCTGCTGCTGGAGTTGCGCGGCTTCCGCGCGGAGTAAGAAAAGATCTTCTCGTAATGAAGTCCGACCAGTTCGGAAGCGGCTTCCAAATCGCCCTCGCGCGCCCGGAGGCAGAGCTTTTCGATGTCGTTCATCTTGTCTCTATCTGTTTAGTCGCGAGCCGCGCCTCGATTGGCCAGGTAGTTCTGAAGCAAGTAGGGCAGGCTTCCAGCCTGCCTCCCCGCGTTCCCGTGCCTGGAAGGGTTCTGGCAGGCAGGATGCCTGCCCTACCTTTCTCTCAGCCGTAAGGATTGAAGGAAGACAAACTCCACTCGTCGATCAGTTCTTTGGGAAGGTCGCTCAGAAAACGAGACGGCCGCTGCATGAAGTCGTCGCTGTAACCGCCCGCAACTCGAATCAGCGGGTAGGTCAGATAAAGTTCGCTTTTTGCGCGGGTGATGGCGACGTAGAAGAGGCGGCGTTCCTCTTCTTCATCGAGCGAGCGCGCCGCGGGAAAGAGCCCCTCGCAAAGCATGATGATGAAGACCACGCTGAATTCGAGGCCTTTGGCCTGATGAACGGTCGAGAGCCGAATGCGTTCGTCGTCCGAAGTGGCCGGCCGGTCTTCGTCGGCTTCGAGGTTGGAGAGCAGCGCCAGTTGGGAGAGGAATTCCTCCGGGTTTTTGAATTGCAGCGCGTAGTTGGCGAGTTGCTCCAGATCTTCCAGGCGCGCGCGGTAATTGGGAAAATATTCCTGCAAATATTCTTCGTAGCTCGCTTCGAGAATCAGCCGAATCATTTTTGACGTTCGGCCGCGCACAGGCTCCGACTCCAATTGCGCGATGGTCGCTGTAAACTGCGCCCAGGCAGTTACCGCCTTCTTCGGCACGCTGGAAGCGCAGGCCTGGAGCGCGGCGGCCAGGGTGGGGATTGCGGAATGCGGAGTGCGGAGTGCGGAGTGCGGAGACTGGCCACTGATGACTGACGTCTGATTACTGATAACTGATTTCTGAATACTCGCATCTCCTTCGCCGTCTCCCGATGCAGGCAGGCTGGAAGCCTGCCCTACGCTAAGACGCGCTTTGAACGCGTGCCACAGTTTGTCCCCGCTTTTGCCGCCAATGCCGGGGAGAAGGCCGGCCAGGCGTTTGAAGGAAAGTTCGTCCTGGGGATTGTTGACGAACTTGAGGTAGGCCGCGACGTCCTTGATGTGGGTCTGCTCGAAGAAGCGGATGCCACTGGTGATCGTGAAGGGGATATTGCGGCGCGTCAGTTCCAACTGCAGCTCCAGTGCGTGGAAGTGCGCGCGGTACAAGACCGCCATCTCGCGGAGTTCAATGCCCTCGTCACGCAATTCCAGCGCCCGTTGCGCGACAAAGCGCGCTTGCTGAGCGCCGTCACCGCACGGCACGAGCACCGGTTTCATCCCGGATTTCCGCGCTGAAGTCAGCGCTTTGGCGAACTGCTGGCGATTCGGAGCGATGGCTGCGTTGGCCAGCGCCAGAATTTCCGGAGTGCTGCGATAATTGATTTCAATCTTGTAGATGGCCGCTTTGGGATAGCGATTGGGGAATTGAAGGATGTTGTGGAAGTTCGCCCCGCGCCACGAGTAAATGCTTTGGGAATCATCGCCCACGACCATGACGTTCTGGTGCCGCGCCGCGAGCAGATCGATCAGATCGCTCTGGAGCTTGTTCGTGTCCTGGTATTCATCAACCAGAATGAACTGAAACCGCCGCTGATACCTTTCGCAAACATCCGGATGCTCCCGGAGCAAGCAGAGCCAGAGCGCGAGCAGGTCATCGAAGTCCATGACGTTGGCCGCCCGTTTGCGCGTGGCAAAGCGCTGTTGGAGATCGTGAAGCTGCGGCTCCAGGATCTGAAAGTAATCGAACTGTTCTTTGAGAATGTCCGCCAGGGATCGCTGCGTGTTGACGGCCAATGAAAACACCTCGCTGATCACTTCGGCTTTTGGGAAGCGGGTCTCTTTGAGGTCGATGTTGGCGTCGCTGATGCACGACTTGAGGAGGTCTTCGGCATCTTCGCGATCCAAAATGGTGAACCCCGGCGTGTAACCCAACGGCTCCGCGTGCATTCGCAGAATCCGGTTTCCAATCGAATGGAACGTGCCGCCCCAGAGCGACGACAGATCGCCGCCGAGCAGATCGGCCACGCGGCGCATCATTTCCCGGGCGGCCTTGTTCGTGAACGTCAGGAGGAGAATGCGCTCTGGCGGAATGCCCTGTTCCAGGAGGTAAGCCACGCGGTAGGTCAACGTCCGGGTCTTGCCAGACCCAGCCCCGGCGATGACCAGAGCCGGACTCGGCACCGCGGTGACCGCGGCGTATTGCTGTTCATTCAGCTCGCCGGCGTAATCGATCTCCAGCTCGATCGGCGCGCGAAACGGTTCGAGCACATACTCGCGTGACATGCCGAAACGTTAGCGACTGGGAATCAGGCCGGAAACGGAAAAAGGACAAGGCGGACCGGACGTCAACGGAGTATTCGAGTGGCGGAGTCAGGGAGTATTGGCGTTTCAACACTCCATCACTCCAAGACTCCACCACTCCGTTTCACTTGGGGATGACTGACCTCGGTCAAGCTGCCGCGGCGCTGAGGGTGCGTTCGACCCGCTCGATATTCGCCTCGATGCATTCGAGGTATAAACTGGGCCCGTCCGGATACGGCTGGCTCAAGTAGCGGTGGAGTCCTTGGAAATCCTTTTGCACCCGCGGCATCACGTATTTCCGCCAGAAAGCGGGGGTCTTCTGGATCAAGTCCTGCGCACTGCTGAAGACGGCTCGGTGAGCTTTGTTGCCGGCGTTGAAGCGTTCGGACTCGGCGAATTCCTGGTAAAGGATCGGAAGTTTTTCCACATAACACGACAGCGACACTTTCCGCTTGCGCTTCTTTCGGAGTTGATTTAGCGTCGAACCCGAGTGAATGGCGCTGGGTCGGAGAGTGAGACCGCGTGGGTAATCCGCGGACGCAACCTCTCGTCGTGGGATGTCGCGACGGTGTGGCAACTTGTGGAAGAGTTTTTCGAGGCGGGTCGCACGCGTATTGCCTACGAATTGGCGCAACACTGGCAGTGGCGAAGCAACAGCGGCCGGCTCAAGATTCGCGCCGCCTTGGCTATTTTAGTTGG
>VHCZ01000284.1 GCA_016871535.1 Verrucomicrobiota bacterium | reverse complement strand
GGGGCGATTTCGCTTTCTGGCTTCGTTTCTCCTCAGTCGCAGAGCCCTGGCTATGCTCCTTCGTCGTGCCTCGCCAGAAAGCGAAATCGCCTCCAGCAAAACCGGAATTTATTTTTGCACAGACCCTTAAGGGATAATGTCCTGAACTTCTGCGCTGGCCGCGCCTTCCGCGTTACGGCTTGCCGCAGGCATTCGATTCGCGTAAGTCATCCCCGCGATGAAGGAACTTCCCTTGCGCACGACCGTGATCGGCAGTTATCCGTTCCCCGGCTGGCTCGAATTCGCGTGCCAGAATCTCGACAAATTCGGCGACACGGACCGTGAGGAGATCATCGAGGACGCCGTCATTGCGGCGGTGCATGACCAACTGGAGGCCGGGCTGGATGTGATCACGGACGGCGAGCAAACGCGCCTGGATTTCAATCTTTCCTTCTACGGTTTTCTCGAAGGCATTGCGTTGGAAACCGCTTCTCCGCGGCGCTTCGGGCCGCCGGCGCACGATCAGCGCGGAAAACACCACGTGATTGGCAAGCCGGACGCACGGCATGGGCTTGGGACGGTCAGGGACTTTCAGCGGCTTCAGCGGCTCGCCCAATTGCCAACGGCCAATCGCCAACCGCCCGTTACGTTGAAAGCCAGCGTGCCTGGTCCTTACACGCTGAGTGGACGGCTCATCCCCAACTCTCGTTATCCGGATCGCTACGCTTTGACCGAGGCGTTATTGTTAGTTGTGCGCAACGAACTCGAAGCTCTGATCGAAGCGGGTTGTCGGGAAATCACCGTCGATGAGCCGTCGATGAGCTGCTACGCTTACCGCGAAGATCCGAAACGGTTCGTCGATATCTTCAACCGAACGGTCGAGCCGGTGGTCGGGAAGTGCCGGCTGTCCACGCATCTTTGCTTCGGCAACTACAAAGGGCGCGCCGTCGGGCCGCGCCGTTACGCTCCCATGTTTCCCGCTTTTCTGGATCTTCATGTGGACGAAATTCACCTGGAGATGGCGAGCCGGGAATTTGCTGAACTGGAACTCATCGGCCAAATTGCCCAACGCATGGACGCGGCGGTTGGAATTATCGACGTGAAAAGTTACTACGTGGAGACGGCGGAAGACGTCGCTTCCCGCGTGCGAGCTTGCCTCCAGCACGCGCCGGCAGAACGGCTCTCGTTTGCGCCCGATTGCGGCCTCAGCCAAACGGCACGCTGGGCGGCGAAACAGAAACTGAAAAATCTGGTGGCGGGCGTGCAGCGAGTTAGACGCGACTTGGGAATGCGGCCGTAGAAATACAGACGCTGCCGCCTGAACCTCATAACCGCGGCGCGGCACAGCCTGGCACAGCCGCAGCCGAATCGTTACCGCGTTGCAGCGTTACAAAGTTAAATCGTCAAATCGTCAAATCGGTTAAACGGGTGGATGAACAGGATCAAGCCTTTGCTCCAGGACGACGCCTTCCTTGCCGACGTTCAGCGTGGGCGTTCCGATTTCGAGCATTTCCACCTCTGGTGGATCGGGCAAAGCGGCTTTCTCGTGCAATGGCAAGGCAGCCACTTGTTGCTGGATCCGTACCTCTCTGATTCGCTCACCAGAAAATACGCCGGCACCGACAAACCGCACATCCGGATGACCGAGCGAGTCGTCGCGCCGGAACGGCTCGACTTCATTGTCGTCGTCACCTCGAGCCACAATCACACCGACCACCTGGATGCGGAGACGTTGCAGCCGCTGCTGCAGGTGAATCCGGAGCTGGAACTCGTGATTCCGGAAGCGAACCGCGAATTTGTCACCGACCGACTCAATATCGTGACGGACATTCCGATCGGACTGGATGCAGGCCAGTCGGCGCGGGTCGGCCATTTCAAATTCACCGGCCTTCCCGCCGCCCACGAGACGATTGAAAATGATTCTGCAGGGCGGTGTCGCTTTCTGGGCTATGTGATTGAATTCGGCCCCTGGACTCTTTACCACAGCGGCGACACGGTGCTTTACGACGGACAGATCGACTGGCTGCGGCAATGGCGCATCGATGTGGCGCTCCTGCCCATCAACGGACGCGCTCCCGAACGACGCGTGGCCGGGAATCTGGATGGGCGCGAAGCGGCCACGTTGGCCAAAGAAGCCGGCGCGCGCCTGGTTATCCCCTGCCATTACGAGATGTTCGAGTTCAACACGGCCAGTCCGGATGAGTTTACTGAAACTGCGAAGCGTCTAAGTCAACCGCACCAGGTTCTCCGAGCGGGCGAGCAGTTCAGCAGCAGGGAATTCCGTGAGTAAACCGCGCGCCTTCGCTGCAAACTGTCCGTTGCAATACCGCCCGAAATATGGCACATATCCTGCAAGCATTCGGGTGGGTTGAAAGATACTATGAAGACCACTGTGGCTGGCGGCGCCGGGACGAAATACCAAAGAGTTCCCCGGAGTGCGTTCACCTTGATCGAACTCCTGGTCGTGATCGCCATCATCGGAATTCTCGCGGCCTTGCTGTTGCCGGCGTTGCACCAGGCCAAGGAACAGGCCAAAGCCACCAAATGCCGGAGCAACCTTCGCCAGTTCGGTTTCGCCTTCCACCTCTACGTGTCCGACTACGAATACTATCCGCTGCTCGCGACGTCTATGGGGGCGAACAACCCGGCCGGTTTGAAGTGGTACGACGGGCTGCAACCGTATCTGCAACAGCGCTGGACGAATGATCTCTTCGCCTGCCCAAGCTACAAAGGATTCGTGGCGGACGGGCGCCAGCTCGACGACAGCGTGTTCGCCCTGTCCGTCGGCAGCTACGGCTACAACATCGGCAGTTCGGACAACAATGGGTCGCCGAAGTTTGGTCTGGCTGGAAAGTTCGACTACAAAGGGTCTTTGACGCAATTCGCTATCTCGGAAAAGGAAGTCAAAGTGCCGGGTGATTTGATCATGGCCGGTGACGCTTTTTCGACGTTGTCCCAGCGCCGCCGCGTTATCCTGGTCGGCCTGGAAACGCTCTCCCGCAAGCTGCCGCCCGCCTGGGATTCGGGCGGCGGTGGAGAAGGCGACGAAGGAGAGGGCGGCGGTGGCAAGAGCAGTGACCGCCACATTGGCCGGCTGAATGTCGTTTTCGGCGACGCCCATGTTGAGTTTGCCAATCATAAGGAGCTTCTGCTGGATCTCCGGCCCCAATTCCTCAAACGCTGGCACATCGACAACGAAGCCCACACGGAATTGTTCCCTTAGGGTCTGTGCAAAAATAAATTCCGGTTTTGCTGGAGGCGATTTCGCTTTCTGGCGAGGCACGACGAAGGAGCATAGCCAGGGCTCTGCGACTGAGGAGAAACGAAGCCAGAAAGCGAAATCGCCCCAGCCCTCCGGGGCGGGGCGGCACCTGGCCGGCTGCGGCGTTGCTCGTCGGTCACAGCCCCAAAACGGGGATGCTCCCTCCTCGCGCCTTGCATCCGGCCAGGCGGCGCTCCCGCCAAAACCGGAAGTTATTTCTGCACAGACCCTAAGTGGTCCGGAACCAACCCACCCCTTCCACTCCCAGGAGGGGATCTCCATGCGGCGTCACAGAGCCCAGTTCTGCTTCTGGGAAGTTCCCTTGGTCTCGGAACCATGCACTCGGCCCATGAACCCGGTAGGGCGAGTCCGTCCCGGCGAGCTGCTCGACGTGCGTGGAACACGTCCGACTCGGCTCGCTGGGGACAGGCTCGCCCTACCGTCTGGTTCATGGGAAGAGCGATTGAGCTCGCGGGGCGCAAGCAGATCCAATTCGGATGGCTTCACTCTGATTGAGCTTCTCGTCGTCATCGCGGTGATCGCAGTTCTGGCGGCGTTGCTTTTGCCCAGTTTGCTCAGCGCCAAGGCCGCTGGACAATCCGCTCGTTGCCGGGGGAATCTGCGCCAGGTCGGGTTGGCGCTGCAGATGTACGTCCACGAAAACACGCATTACCCGTTGCTCGCGACCCGCCAGAATCCTGCGCTGCCCGAAGGCGCAAAATGGTACGACGACCTCAAGCCTTATCTGGTCCACAAATGGACGAACGATCTGTTCCTCTGTCCGAGCTTCAAATTGGAGACGTTTGATGGTCGCGATGAGGGCGATTATTTCTACCTCTCGATTGGGAGCTATGGCTACAACGTGGGCAGCGCCGGCCAGGACGATGCTTACCAATTCGGCCTGGCGGGCAAGTTCGCCTCGCAGGCCCGGATGACCGCGACCGCCACGCGCGAAACGGAGGTCAAGGTTCCGGCGGACATGATCGCCAGCGCCGATGCTTATTCGACCTGGTCACGCCCGGAGGATCAGCTCGTGCTTGGATTGGAAATCCTGTCCCGCAAACTGCACAACCAACTCGACTTCACTCCGCTCGTCCGCGAACTCAAAGCGGTCAACCAGCGGCACAATGGCAAACTGAACGTTGGGTTTTGCGACGGCCATGCGGAGTCGATCAAGACCCGCGAACTGCTCCTCGATCCTAATCCGAGATTCCTCAAACGCTGGCACACGGACAACGAGCCGCACTCGGAATTGTTCCGCTGAGAGGATGGAGGATGGAAGGATGGAGGATGGCGGTGGATTTGTTCTGTCCCACTCATTTAACCGATTTAACGATTTGACGTTGTAACGTTTTAGCCGCTTCGCCGCGCTGCGGTTAAGGTGTTGAACAGAGATATCGATCAAACCACTCCAGCATCCTGCGCCACATGTCCGGCAGATAAACATGGCCAACGTCTGGATAGATTCTGCTCTCGAACGCGCTGCCCTTGCCGTAAAGGCGATACACCGGCCGAACTTTGTCCTCAATCGCGCGAATCCCCGATACAGGCGCGCCTTGGTCCTGGTCTCCGGTCAAAAAGAGAACAGGCCGAGGCGCGATCAAGGAAACCACGGCTTCGGTGTCGAAGTGTTTCAGCATGCCGGGGACAAAATAATAAATCCCATGGTATTTCAGCCCTTCGCTCCGGATGAGATCCTGGTAGCGCGTGAAGCAGGCCACGGCGACGCCCGCCTTGAGCCGTTCGTCCAACGCCATCAACCACCAGGTCCGCGTCGCGCCCATGCTAATCCCGGTCACGCCCACGCGTTCGGGGTCC
The DNA here is from genome assembly GCA_016871535.1 of Verrucomicrobiota bacterium. Taxonomy (NCBI): domain Bacteria; kingdom Pseudomonadati; phylum Verrucomicrobiota; species Verrucomicrobiota bacterium. The sequence goes on along the minus strand of VHCZ01000284.1, from coordinate 2,680 downwards.
ACTTCGGGCCGGGACACCAGATAATCGAGCGCCATCAGGTCGTCGCGAAGAATCATCCCCCAGAGGGTGCGTCCGGCCCAGAGATTGAACTTGCTCGCGGTCATTTCGCCCGCGCCGCCCTTTTCGCTGGGGCCGCCCGGGCCTTGCCCGTTCCGTTCGCCGAAGCAATAAGCGTCAATGGCCAGCACCGCGAACCCTCGCTTCACCAGCGTTGGCCCGGGCGGCTCTGGCGTGTGTTCGGCACGAAAGATTTCCTCCTTGCCGTTGTCATACTGGCCGCCGTGCCAGTGGCAATACAGGATCGCAGGTGAACGGCCGGACGTTTTCTTGGGGAGCAAAAGGGAGCCCGGAACCGTGGCGCCCGCGCCGTTGTCGAATTGGAATTTCTCCAGCCAATAATCGCCGCGATCTTCCCGAAGCGATGTTTGCACGAACGGCTTCTGGGGACGGGCGGGCAAGTCGCCAAGAAGTTTCCAAAGCTGAGCGCGAACTTCCTTGCGTTGCTTGATCCATCCACGGCGAGTCGGAGACGGTCGAAAATCCGGGGCGACCTCGGCGGCCTCCAGCCAGCGAGATGCAATGCTCTGGTTTGTTTGCGGCATGCCTGTGACCGTGGAGACGCCGTAGAAAAGCGCGAGCACAAATCCGCTTCGGCACGCCTCACGGCTGCGTTCTTTCATGATGACGTTTAGCGGTATCATGGACTTGGTGAATCGCCCTCACCCTAACCCTCTCCCCCAGGAGAGGGAACAGCCATTTCCCGCGCTGAAAAATGTCCCTGATCAGTGATCGAACTCGAGGTCCAGAAAACCTCTCGCTCTCAGCGCGCACGCTCGACTTCATCAAGCTCTTTGGCGCTGAGTTGCATGAGCACTTCACCGTTCTTGACGAGAACGCCGAGGCGTCGTTCCGGACTCGATTGATCCTTGGCCTTTAGCCACGCCTCGACGAAGTAGCCGGCCTCCAGAACTTTGCCGCCCATGAGCGGACCGGCTTTGACGTACCCGGCGAACGGTTTGCCCAATCGGCATTCGGCGGCGCCGAAGTGGCTCCGGACGATCTGCTCGTAGTTGTCCGGATACGCGCCGTAATCGACTTTCGTGGCCGCGTTGCCCCCGCCTGCGGAGGGTGCGGTCTCGCATCCAAACGCACCCGACAAAAACACCGCGGCCAGGAGTGGAAGGAGATTTTTCATGCCCGACAATTTGGTTTCGGGGCGACCATTTGACAACGAAAAAGCCGCTCAGCGTGGACCTTCTTTCCATGAAACCAAACGGTAGGGCGAGCCTGTCCCCAGCGAGCCGAGTCGGACGTGTTCCACGCACGTCGAGCGGCTCGCCGGGGACGGACTCGCCCTACCTGGTTCATGGTCCATGTGCATGGCGCCGAAGCCATGAACCTGGTAAGGACGGATTCCACTCCGTCCCTGACCTTGTCAGCGATCGAAAGAGCCAATCCCGGGACGCGGTGGAACGCGTCCTTACCCGTTCTTACCCGTTCTTACCCGTTCAAGGAACCAACTTTGAACTTGAAACCTTGAACTTTGAACTCGCGTTGCGCCGCGCCCGAATTTTCTCGCGCGGAAACGGAATGGGCTTACTTTGAGCGACTGCAATTCTATGATCACCTCCATCAAACACCGGCTGGCTCAAGGGGAAATCGTCCGCGTGCTCGCGTTCGCTTCGCTCGCGAGTCCTAAACTCGTCGAAATCGCTGGATTGTCCGGAGGATTTCAAGGCATCTGGATCGACCAGGAACATTCCGCCATCCCGCACCGGGAACTCGAGCTTTTGCTCATCGCTTGCCGCGCGGCGGGGCTCGACGCCTTCGTGCGCGTGGCGCCGACGGATTACGCCACAGTCATGCGGCCGATGGAGACCGGCGCGAGTGGCCTCATGGTTGCGCAGATTCGGTCGGTCGATCAAGTGCGGCAGATCGTGCAGTGGGCGAAGTATCCTCCCATGGGCGTGCGCGGGTTGTTTCTTGCGAACTATGAAGCCGGCTACGGCACAGCGATCCCTGCCGAACATCTTCCGCGAGCCAACCGCGACCGTTGGCTCTGCGTCCAAATCGAAACCGCCGAAGCCGTCGAGTGCGCCCACGAAATCGCAGCGGTGGACGGCGTGGACAGCTTGTTCATCGGACCGAGCGATTTGTCATGCACGCTGGGCGTTCCGGGGCAAGCCATGCATCCGAAGTGCATTGCGGCGATGGAACGTGTTTCGGCGGCGGTGAAGAAGACCGGAAAAACCTGGGGCGTCCTCGCGCGCAGTCCGGAGCACGCGGCCAAGTGCCGCGAGCTCGGCTGCCTGCTCTTCAGTCTGGCTGGCGACGTCGATTTGATTCACCGCGGCTTCCAGGCCACGAAGAAGCTGTATCCGGAGTTTTTTGCGCCATGAGAGAATCAAACCGCGCTCACTCCTCAGTTACTGCTTGGTCCGCGGGATGGACGACAAAGCTCGTAGCGCAGAGTGGCACTCTGCCGTGTCGCAGAATTGTATTCTGCGGGGCGTCTCCCAGTCCGAGCCCGCTGGGACTTGCCGGCGCCCTGCCGATTGGAAATCGGCGATACAGCACATTGAAAATCTGCGCTACGGTTCTCCGGTCGATCTGTCGTCAATCCCACGGTCTGCACAGTCAACGACGGTGGGGCGACGCTCCTGCGGAGCCTTTCTTCGAT
>VHCZ01000283.1 GCA_016871535.1 Verrucomicrobiota bacterium | reverse complement strand
AACGGTTTGGCCGATGCCGCTGCCGGCGCCGGTTACGATGGCCACTTTTGGCATGGAGCGACGGTTCCAGAGACGAGATCGCTGTCAAGCTCACGCTCACCGCGTGGGCGCATCTCCGAATGCGGGCGCTGAGACTGGCCGAACCGCCCGCGTAGCGCAGATTTTCAATCTGCCGTATCGCGGAATTGCATTCCGCAGGGCACCGGCAAGTCCTGGCGCTTTGGAATTGGCCCGGCCGCCGCCGATTCCAAATCGGCGATACGGCAGACTTCAAGTCTGCGCTACGATCCGTTACGGAGTGTCCTTATTCGGAGATGCGCCCTCTGTTTCATTCTGCTTCGTTCCGCCACTTGCGTCGTTCTGGATTCCGTGATTGTATCCGGCGAGCCGAATGATCTCGACCGGAGCGACACGCAGCTAATCTAGACAACCGGATCAAGCCGACACGGGTCGTCGGTTCGGCACTACTCTTTTATGCTCAAGAAAACTCTCCTTGTTGGCCTCTTCATCAACGCCCTTGCTGCTGACGGCCTCGCCGCCACCGTGACGTTGCAGTCCGTCGCGGACACTTCTTTGTTCGAGACGAATCCCGATAGCAACCTTGGTGCGAGCGATCTGGCTGCGGGCACGACCGCCAAGAATCTCAAGAGCCGGGCGTTGATCCGGTTCGATCTGGCTGGAGAAGTGCCTGCCAATGCCACGGTCACTTCCGTCACGATGACCCTCCGAGTCACCAAAGCCCCACCGGGTGCGGTCGCGTCCACATTCGGGCTTCATCGAGTTCTCCAGGACTGGGGTGAAGGCACAAAGACAGGGATCGTTGGTGATCCAGCCTCGGCGGGAGAAGCAACCTGGAACGCACGCCGGTTTCCGGCGACGTTGTGGAGCGCTCCTGGCGCAGCCGCGCCGGCGGATTACGTCGCCAAGGCCAGCGGTTCCAGCCTGGTCGCGGGTCTGGGAAACTTTACATTTGCCTCAACTCCGGATTTGGTGGCGGATGTCCAAGCTTGGTTGGCTGATCCCGGCTCGAATTTCGGTTGGATGCTCATTAGCCAGGCCGAAGCCACGGCGCAAACGGCCCGCCGCTTCGGCTCCAGCGAGGACCCGGCGACCGCGCCAAGCTTGACGATCGGATTTACAATGCCGGCTCAGGCCACGCCGCCGGCGATCACCGGCCAACCTCAGAGTCAGACTGTCGCAACCGGCGCGTCGGCAAGCTTCACGGTCACGGCCACGGGCACTGCGCCGTTGAGCTATCAATGGAAGTTTAATAATTCGGATGTAGCCGGCGCGACCAGTCCGACGCTTACGTTGAGCAACGTGCAGGCGGCCAATGCAGGAAGCTACACCGTGGTCGTCAGCAATGCGGGCGGTTCCGTGACGAGTTCATCGGCCACCTTGACGGTGACGCGCCCGTCCGCGCCGCCCTCGATCACGCAGCAACCCCAGGCCCAAACCGTCGATGCCGGAGCGAACGTCACTTTCACCGTCGTGGCCACGGGCGATGCGCCGTTGAGCTATCAGTGGAAATTCAACGGCGTCGATATTCCCGGCGCGACCACACCGGTGCTCTCGTTGAGCAGCGTGCAAGCCTCGAACGCAGGGAGCTATTCGGCGACCGTGAGCAACCCGGCGGGTTCGGTGACGAGCGCGGCGGCGTTGTTGTCCGTCCGCAGTCTGCCTCCGCCCTCGCGCAACCGCTGGACGATCATGATCTACGGTCACGCGGATCATAACTTGTCCGGCAGTCTGATCGTGGACATGCAGGAAATGGAAGCGGCCGGCAGCGGACCGGACTTCAACGTCGTTCTGCAGGCCGATTTCGACGCGACTTCGGAGCGAAATGCCGCCGCGGGATTGCCCGCCGATCTCGCCAAAGGGGTCAGCCGCTTCCTGATCCAGAAAGACAGTGATCCGAACGCGATCACGACGGTTCCAGTCGAACGCCTCGCCGAGTTGAATTTGGACGATCCCGCCGTTCTGACCCAGTTCATCACCTGGGCGGCGCAGAAATATCCGGCGGACCGCTACGGCCTGGTGATGTGGAATCATGGCGGACAATGGCAAGGATTCGGCGGTGATTCTCAGGATGGCACGTTGCAAGACAAAGGCATTCTCTCCACGGCTCAGATTCGCCAGGCCGTGAGCGCCGCGATGCAAACGGCCGGAATCACCAAATGGGAATTCGTTGCGTTCGACACGTGCTTGATGGGCGGAGCGGAAGTGTTGACGGATTTCGTGCCGTTGACCGACGTTTTCATCGCTTGCCCGGAGATCGATTACGGCGACGGCTGGGATTACGAGGCAGCGTTCAACTTTTTGAAAGCCAACCCGGCCGCCAGCGCGCTGGATTTCGGGCGGGCGGAGGTGAAGGCCTGGGAAGCGCACCACATGCAGCCAGGCAAAGACTCGGATTTAGCGCTGGCCGCTCATGGGCTTTACGATCTGACCAAATACGCGGCGTTCGAGGAGAAGTTCAACGCCTTCTCGTCGCTACTCCAACAGAGCGCGACGCCCCAGAACCTGGCGCTTCCTCGGCTGAGACTCGATACCACGCAATACTCGCTCTCCGGCGTGAAAGACATCGGCAAACCCACGGACTATATCGACCTCGGTGAACTGGCGGATCGACTCGTAGCCGACGCCACGACGGGCGCGGCCTTGAAGGCGGCTGCCACCAGCCTCGTCGCCAGCATCGATAGCATGGTCGTCGCCTTGGTGCGCGGCGCGAAAAAGCAGCAGACGCACGGGTTGTCTGCGTATTATCCGGTGGAAGGGGCGAAGGACAACCCGGCCTATCTGGCCCTGGCGATTTCATCCAAGCCAGGCTCCACCTGGTCGAAATTCCTGGCCAAAGTGACGGAGAACAAAACGGGCGACACCGTCGCTCCTGACATCGCGGCTGCGGACGTTGGCCCCGCGGGCTTGGCACAACCTGGCAACTCCCAAAGGCCCTTCTCCGCTTCCCTCGCGCAACCTGCGAGCCTGCGTGTGAAAGTGGTCGATGGCGCGGATTCTTACGCGATCTTTGCCTCGATTGTGGACAATCATTTCACGACCAAGACCAACGAATACGTGTATCTCGGCGAGGTGCTCTATGCCCCAGTCCAAGGCGTCGGCACTTACAACATCCAATGGAACGGCGCGCTTCCCATGCTCAGCAACACCGCCGGGACAAACGCGGTCGTCCTGGGCGGTTTCTTCGAGGATGTAGGCAGCGACATTCTCGTCAGCTTCGCCGAATACACACCGCCCGGCTCGGCGGAGACTCAATTCGTGGCGTTGCTCACGCAAATCAGCGGGAATAAGGGGGAAGTGATCGAAGTCCTCGACGCAGAAGTCGAGGACCTGGCGCCGCAAGGGGTCGATGTTGAACCGGGAGGCAAACTGACGCCCGTTTATTACCTGGAACGCCGCCAGGGCGACGACCCCGACAAGTGGGAGAGCGACGATGTTCTGGGCAAAGCAAGCATCGTGATTCCGCAGAATGGGATCGATGGGCTCGTGGTCAACATGGCTCAGCTTCCTCCCGGGATTTACACGATGGAAGTGCAGGTCGTGGATGTGTTCGAGAACGAAAGCGAAGTGCTCGAATACCTGATTTCGGTCGGCCAACCGCTGGCCGCGCCGAGGATCACGGTCCAGGCCGTGGCGGAAAACAGAATCAAGATCACCTGGCCTGTGTCCGCCAGCGATTACACCCTCGAGACAAACACCGCCCTGTCCACCACAGGGTGGACCGCGATTCCAGCGGCTCAGATCACTTCCGAAGGCGGCAACCGAACTTTCACCGACGCCGCTGCCGGACCGACACGGTTCTATCGGTTGAGGAAAAACTAGACAACGGCTTCGCCATGCCCTGATGCCCCAAGCCCGGCTGATCCTGGATGAATTGAAGAGGCTGAACGTGACGCACGTTCTTTCCGTGCCGGACAATTCCTCGAAAGCTCTGCTGAACTTGCTTTGGGCTGACCAAACGATTGAAGTCGTCCTCGTGACGCGGGAAGGCGAAGCCTTCGCCATCGCGGCCGGGCTCTGGACGGGCGGCAAGATTCCAGTCGTCCTCATTCAAAACACCGGCCTGCTCGAAACCGGCGACGCGCTCCGCGGCACGGCGATCCGCATGCGGGTGCCGCTGCTTTGCCTGGTCACGTATCGCGGCTACGCGAAGCTGGCGGCCAGCGGCTTGAAAGTGTCGCCCAAAGTTCTGAGCGCCGATCTGCTCAGTCAGGCCGGCCTGGATTCGGCGGCGGTCCTCACCGAACCCACCTTGAAAGCGTGGGGTGTTCCGTTCGACTTTCTCCATGAGGACTCCGACGTGCCGAGGATTTCAGAAGCCTTTCGCAAAGCGCAGAGCCTCGGCCAACCGGTGGCCTTGTTGATCACGCGGGACACGACCTGAACTCCCGACGCGGCAAATCCGAACTTCGAGTTTTCAAAATCCGAAACATTGCTTCATTGCTTTTGACGGCTGGTTTGCCTGGCGCTAACGTCGATTCATGACGGGCCGCCAAGCTGAATCGCCGTTCGCCGAGCCACTGTCCATCACGGCTTTGGCCTGAATCCCTCAAATCTCATGGCTTCTCCGTTCCCAGGCATGGATCCGTATCTCGAAGGAGAAATGTGGCAGGAGTTTCATGCAACTTTCGCGCACGCGATTCGCGCCCAACTGGTCCCATTGCTGCCGCCAAAATACGCCGCGCTGCTGGCCAAACGCCACGTTTTGCAGAGCGCTGACCTTGGAATCTTCGGTTGGGATTCATCGCGCGTTATCTATCCGGATGTGCACGTGGTGGATGCTCCTGAACCGGACATGCTTCGCGAGAGCTCTACGGAAAGAACGATCACTGCGCCCGCTGTGGATCTGCCCAGCCCTTTGCTGGAGGAGGTGCCGCTGCTCAGCGTGGAGATTCGAGATGTGGCGCATCGGCGTCTCGTGACTCTGATTGAGATTCTTTCGCCGGCGAACAAACGTGGTGACGGCGCGCGCGAGTATAACCAGCGCCGTCTGGAAATTCTGCGGACTCAAACGCATTTGTTGGAGATCGATTTGTTGCGACAGGGCGAACGGATCGCGCTGCAAGGCCAGTTACCGCCCGCACCCTACTTTATTTTCTTAAGCCGGACGAACCGCCGCCCTCGCACGGAAGTCTGGCCGGTGGCGTTGAGCGATCGGTTGCCTACGGTGCCCGTGCCGTTGCTGCGTCCCGATCCGGATGTGCCGCTGGATTTGCAGGCCGGGGTGAAGGCTTGCTTTGATTTGGTTGGCTACGAGCGGTTGCTCGACTACGCCGCGCAACCGCCACCTCCGCCGTTGAATGACTCAGAGAACCGCTGGCTCAGAGAGTGTTTGAAGAGGGCTGGCGTCTGTGATTCGGATTGACGGTCGATTCCGCGGTTGGGAATTTTGCGATCAAGATGAAGATGAAATGGTCCGACGTCTGCGCTGATCCATCCCTGCACGATTTGCCGTACAAGATTGAGTTGAACGGCCGAGGCCAAATTCTCATGAGTCCTCACAAACCAATTCACAGCGGATTTCAGGGCGCGATTCAAAGATTGCTCTATGAGCTCAAACCGGATGGTTACATCCTGCCGGAAGTCGCGGTGGACACCGATGACGGCACGAAAACGCTGGAGGTCGCGTGGGTCGCGCCGCAGACCTACGAAAGCGAGATTACGAAAGATGCCTTCGAGCGTGCCCCTGAGATTTGCATTGAAGTCGTTTCCTCCAGCAACACGATGGCCGAGATGGAGCAGAAGAAGAATCTGTATCTGAAGCGGGGCGCTGTAGAGGTATGGATTTGCCAGGCCGACGGCAGGATGATTTTTTTCGATGCTACAGGCCAGTTGGAAGCTTCAAGGCTTTGCCCTGAATTTCCTCGAAAGGTGAGCGACCGCATCAAGAGGTGATCTTCCTGACCAAGCGCCAGTTCCTGGAGCCCCTGGCCCGGCTGCGCACAGACCAGGTCGTCGTGACGACGATGGGCACGGTGCGGCCGTGGGCGCAGTTCTCGAATCATCCCCTCGATTTTGCCTCCGCGGACAGCGCCATGGGCCATGCCGCGGATTTCGCTCTGGGGATTGCATTGGCGCAACCGCAGCGCCAGGTGATTTGCCTCAACGGCGACGGCTCCATGCTCATGACGCTGGGATCGCTGGTCACCATCGTCAACACCGGGGCCAGGAACCTGATTCTGTTCGTTGTCCAAAACGATGCCTATGAGATCACCGGGAACCAGCCGATCCCCGGCGCGCGGTCGGTGGATTTCTCCGGTCTCGCGCGGTCGGCCGGTTTCCCGCGCGTGTCCGCCTTCGACGACGCTCAGGCCTACGAACGCGCCTTGCCGGAAATCCTGCGAACTCCCGGCCCGGTGTTTGTGAACGCACGGGTTGACCCTGGCGACGAAGGCCCTTTGAGCCGGCGCCCGGAAGAATCCGCGCCTTACTTGCGCTGTTCGCTGGCTGAATCGGTGAGAGGATTGAGACGCGCTCTGAGCCTGTGATAGGATGAGGGAGGTTGAACCAGCCTGCGCGAAAAGCTATACTGGGATTCATGAACACCAGACCCACTCTCAAGCTAGCTCCGACACAATCGTTGCGACCCGGATTCACCCTGATCGAACTGCTCGTCGTTATCGCCATCATTGCCATTCTGGCGGCCATGCTGCTTCCGGCCCTCGCGAAAGCGAAGTCAGCCAGTCACGCTGCTGGCTGCCTGAACAATCTCCGGCAATTCGCCATCGCCAACACGATTTACGCGACGGATCATGAGGACCAAAGCGTTCCTTTGATTGAACTGCGGAGGGACGGGAGCACGCAGATTTGGATGGGCAACCAATCCTTCCGCGATCTTATTGGCTACAGCAAAAACGCCAATTCCAACGTGCAGACGCCAACCGAATACCGGTGTCCGGGTGACACCGCCATTTTCCGCCCTGCCCTTTATGCCTACGCCAACAACCCCAAGCTTTCCGACAAGGAGAACCGCGGCACGCTCACCAGTTACAGCTATAATTTCGAGGACTGGTATCCATCCGATGGAAGGAGCTGGGCGCTGGCCAGCAAAGATCACGCGGGCCACAAGCTGAGTCTCGTTCAAGAGCCCGCCCAAAAGCTTATCTTCCACGACGGCCATGACTGGTGGTCGCAGTGGAAGGGCGCCGATTACACCAAAGGCTGGGACCGCTTGCGCCAGAAAGGCAGCGTGCAAGCTTACAAGGATGCCGGCACCGGCGGGCCCACGCTTTACCGCCACAACGAAGGCGCCGCGGTGGCTTTTTACGACGGACACGGCGAGCGGTTGCGCAAGCAAAAGGTCTGGATCGCAGCCCATTACCACAGCCGACCCAAGCAGCCCGGAATGTGGGTCGCGCGGCTGGAAACCTGGAATTCCTACAAATAGCCAAATCGCAGCAGCCGACGTAAGCCGATGTAAAGAGGCTCAATTTTTCAGCTTCTTCTGATTGCTGAGGAAATCAGAGCCTCGTTACCTCGGCTGCTACAGCCAAAGGGTATTTTCAAACACGCTCTCCAATAATTAATTAGCTACACAGAAGCGCATCAATAAAGCTACATAGCGATAATTAAAGAAATGGCTCCAATAGGCCTTGGATTTTTTCCGGGTGCCGCTGGATATCCTTCAAAGTGGTGAACAGACTGGCACACAACTCGGCAGGGGTGGCGAAGTAACGATTGTGCGTTCCTTCCTTGCGAGTGTAGTGCCAGAGCCGTTTTTGGGCA
>VHCZ01000282.1 GCA_016871535.1 Verrucomicrobiota bacterium | reverse complement strand
GACGCTCTTCGGTGGCGGATGGGCCAATGCTGGAAGAGGTGGAACTTATCTTTGATCTGCGCGGCGGACCGGGCGAAGTCGAAGCGACCTCGCTTCGTCTGGTGCGGAGACCCTGATCCTGATTCCTAGCTAGCTAACTAGCTAGCTAACTAAATCGGGGGATGGGGCAGCTGCGATCAGAATCCCCCCTGACCCATAAACCGATTTAACGATTTAACCTCTTAACGTTGTAACGATTTTGCCTTGCCGCTCTCACACGGCGACCGGGGCGCGGCGCCGCGACTCTTCCAGGTACGGTTTGATGTGTTCCTGGTAGCATTGCGGACAGATGCTGTGCGTGAAGTCCGTGCCGGTCTGAGCGTGGATGTAGGATTCGATCTGATGCCAGTAATCGCGGTCATCCCGGATGCGTTTGCAGTAGCTGCAAATCGGCAAGAGGCTTTTCAACTCTTTCACCTGGCTCATGACGCCCAGGATTCGCTCCGCCACGCGCAACCGGATCAACAGTTCGTCGCACCGAAATGGCTTCGCCAGGAAATCATCGACCCCTTTTTCCATGGCCGTGCGGTAATTCTCCTTGTCCGACCGCGCCGTGAGCAGGACGAAATAGACGTAATCCCGCGACCGCCGCGCGCGGATGCGTTTGCAGAGTTCGAGCCCATCGAGCTTGGGCATCATCCAATCGCTGACGATGATCTGCACCGGATCGCGCGCGAGAACCGACCAGGCTTCTTCGCCGTTGCGGGCTTCGACGGTTTGATGGCCGGCGTAGGCGAGGGCGGTTTGCAGGATTTCGAGAGCAACGGGATCATCGTCAACGAGAAGGATTTTCATGGCTGGGTCACGAAGTCTTTCATCTTTCAATTTTGCGGTTTACCTGAACCAGCAAGAAGCGGGCGAACGGTTTCCGCCGGACAAAAATTCTCTATTCTGCAAAGGGGGGATCCACGCAGCGTTGACTGAGCTTCGCGGGAAGAGTATTAGTTTTCTGTGACCTGATCGAAAATCGAAGGCCATTCGATTGGGGTGGGGCAATCGGACGACGGTGCCGTGAATACTTGCTGACTCGCATGCTTCAAACCGCAGATTCCACGTGGCCCGGTCTTCTTCCGGGTTTGGTTGCCAGCGACGACGCTTCTGCTTTTCGAGAATCCTACCTGAAAGCTTTCCGCTGGATGTTGCTGGGCCGCACGTTGGACGAAAAATTTGCCAGCCTGTATCGCGCGGGCAAGATTCATGGCGGCGTTTTCATCGGTCGCGGCCAGGAAGCGTTGAGCGTCTCGGTCGGCCAATTGCTCCGGCCTGGAGACGTTTTCGCCCCTTTGATCCGGGACCTGGCGGGCCGTCTGGCTTTTGGGGAGCCGATTCTCGACGCCGTGAGAAACTACCTCGGTTCGGCGCTCGGTCCGATGCGCAGCCGCGACGGCAACGTGCATCGCGGGCGGCCCAAGCAGGGGTTGCTGCCCATGATCAGCCATCTGGGCGCCATGATCCCCGTGGTGAACGGAATCCTCATGGCGCGAAAGTTCAAAGGCGTTTCCGAATCCGTCGGCGCCACGTGCATCGGCGATGGCGGCACTTCCACAGGCGCGTTTCACGAAGCGCTCAATCAAGCTGCCGTCGAGAGGTTGCCGTTGGTGCTTGTGGTCGCGAACAACGAATACGCCTACTCGACCCCAACCTCGCGCCAGTTCGCCTGCCGGTCCTTGATCGACAAGGCCGCCGGTTACGGCGTGGAAGGCCATGCCCTGGACGGCACGGACCTGGGCGCTTGCCTGAAAATGATGGCCCGAGCGATCCAGCGGGCGCGGCAGGGTTTCGGTCCGCAAATGGTCGTCGCCCGGCTGCTTCGGCTCTGCGGCCATGGCGAGCATGACGACTCCAGTTACATCGATCCCAAGCTCAGGCAAAGTCCCGTGGGCCGCGACTGCCTGAAGGTCGCGGAGGATTTCTTGCTGAAACAACGCTGGGCCGAACCGGGCGCCGTGGAAGGCTGGCGCAGCGAGGTCGCGCAACGGGTCGAGGAAGCCGTCGCCAGAGTCCAGCGCGAACCGGGTCCCGATCCGTACAAAGAAGACTGGTGTCCGCTCGCGTGCAAACATCTGAACGACGCGCAAGGGCAAACTTGATACCGGCTATCCGGCGCTCACTCAGAAGGACCACCGCCGCGCCGGGAGTTCGTCCAAAATCAAGCCTGAGGCAGACCGCCGCCCAGGAAGAGGCGATGGGCCAACGGAGGCTCCTGTTTTTCCGTTGTCCGTCTCCCCCTTTTAAGGACGCCTCAAGGATTAGTCAGGGACGGAGTGGAATCCGTCCCTACCACGCTGAGCAGATACGAAAAACAAGCGTCTGTGAGAACTTTGAACTTTGAACCTTAAACTTGGAACCACCAGCTCGGCTGGTGCCGAACTTGGCGCAACCTTTCCCAAGCAAAATCCGTCTAGTCCGCCATATGCTCAAGCCACTGCCTGATTCAGGTTGGACCTACGCCCGCGCGGCGCACCTGCTCAATCGAGCCGGATTCGGCGGGCCGCCTGCGGAGATTGAAAAGCTCGCCGCGCTCGGCCCGGAAGAAGCCGTCCTTCACTTTGTGGATTACGAAGAGGTCGCGGATGACACGCCCGCGCCGGACTGGGCCCAGCCCGATCCGGGCCGTATCGAACGCGTCCAAAAGTTCAGGAACGCCACCGCTGAAGAGCGCCGCAAGTTCCAGCAAATGGAACAGCGGACTCAGCAGGAGCGGCTGCTCGCGCTTCGGCAATGGTGGCTTCAGCGCATGGCCAGGGGGCTTTGTCCGCTTCAAGAAAAGCTCACCCTGTTCTGGCACGGGCATTTCGCGACGAGTTTCCAAAAAGTCCGGGACGCCTATTTCATGTGGCTTCAGAACGAAACGTTCCGCAAGCACGCCCAGGGAAACTGGCTGGAACTGCTGACGGCGGTTTCCAAAGACCCCGCCATGTTGATCTGGCTGGACCAGGCGCAGAGCCGCCGGGAACATCCCAACGAAAACTTCGCGCGCGAAGTCATGGAGTTGTTCGCGCTGGGCGAAGGGCATTACACCGAAAAGGACGTCACCGAAGCCGCCCGCGCTTTGACGGGCTGGTCGCTGGATCGCGTGAACCAGGTGTTCGTGGATCGGCCCCGGCTCCATGATAGCGGCGAGAAAACCGTGCTGGGCCGAACCGGGAACCTCACAGGCGAGGACGTCCTGGAGCAAATTGTGGCTCAGCCCCGGGCCGCGCGCTTCATCACGGCCAAATTGTGGAGTTTCTTTGCCGGCGAAAATCCATCCGAGAACCTGGTCGATGCGCTGGCGAAGATTTTCCGCGAGCATGGGACCACCTTCAAACCGGTTTTGCGCGCGATGTTCAGGAGTGAAGAATTTTATTCAGACTCCGTGGTGCGGAGCCAGGTCAAGGGGCCGGTGCAATGGCTGGTGAGCAGCGTGCGCATGCTGGAGACCCAATTGCCGCCGCCGTTCGTGACGAACAATATTCTCCGGCTCCTGGGACAAGATTTGTTTGCACCGCCGAATGTGAAGGGCTGGGATGGCGGCTTGAGCTGGATCACGACCAACAATTTGTTGAATCGCTACAACCTCGCCGCTTTCCTGGTGCTGGGCGAGAACCCGATGCCGATGATGGCGGGCCGCCCGAACGGCGCCCCGATGATGCGCCCCGGAAATCGTCCGAACTTGCGCGGGCGTGCCGTCGATGTCGCCAAGATCCTGACGGAAGAAGACCGGCGCACCAAAGATGCGCTCATTCAGGCGCTCGAAAAACGATTCTTCCAGGCGAAACTCCGGGAGAAGCAGGAGAAAACTTTGCGCGAATACCTGGACGCGCAAGGCGAACTGGACGACGCCGACATCCGCCACGCCATCCGTCTGCTGATGTCCACTCCCGAATTTCAACTGACTTAGTGGCCATGGGCATAAATACGATGACGTTCGTTGCGCCCAATTTGGCCCTCTCCCAGCGGGAGAGGGCTGGGGTGAGGGAGAAACGCTGGCGCTTTCCAACGCTCCTGATTTGTCCAACGCCTTCCCCCTCACCCTGTCTCTCTCCCTCAAGGGAGAGGGAATGAGGAACGATCAAAACCATCAGACATGAAAGCTATGAACTCGGCAATTGATCTCAAGACCCGCCGTGAATTCCTGCGCACCTCCCTGCTCGGCGGCGCGTTCACCTGGACGGTGCCATCCTTTGTTTCCAACACATTTTCAACTTTGCACGCCGAGGCGGCTGATCGCGCCACGCAAATCACCACCGGCAAGGACGGCCGCCTCCTGGTCGTTCTGCAAATGGCCGGCGGCAACGACGGGTTGAATACCGTCGCGCCGTTCACGAACGACCATTACTTCCGCGCGCGGCCCCGCTTGAAACTGGCCGCCGACGCCGTGTTGAAACTCAACGACGACTTCGGCTTCCACCCTGGCCTCGCCGGGCTGAAGGAACTGTTCGACGCCGCGAATCTCACCGTGATCCAGGGCGTCGGGTACCCGAACCCGAATCGGTCGCATTTCCGGTCCACCGAAATCTGGCAGACCGCGAGCGACGCGAACAAGTTCGAGAAACACGGCTGGCTCGGACGTTACTTCGACAACGCGTGCCGGGGCTCCGACCCGACCGTGGGCGTGAACATTGGCCGCCAGATGCCGCAAGCTTTTGCGAGCGCGAAGCCCGTCGGCGTGAGCCTGGACAGTCCGGAGAATTATCGTTTCGCGGACCTGGACCGGCCCATGGAAGGCGAGACCGCCTCGAGCGAACCTTTCTATCGCAAGCTGAACCGGCCCGCGCCGCTCATGGAATTGGAAGGGCGAAACGACGGAACTTCCGGCGACACGGTTGGCGCGGTCGCCGGCGGGACGAAATTCGCCGGCTCACCCCTGGATTACCTGGAGCGCGTGGCCCTGGATGCGCAGGTGAGTTCGGACAAGATTCTGGCCATCAGCAAGAAGGCGGCGAATCAAGCGACCTACCCGGCGTCGCCGCTCGCGAACTCTCTGAAGTTGATTGCCCGCCTGATCGGCGGCGGCCTGCCCACGCGCGTGTTCTATGCGTCGCAAGGCGGTTATGACACGCACACGAACCAGACCGGCACCCACGAGCGTCTGTTGAAGGACATGGCCGACTCCGTGAAGGCGTTCGTCGCGGATTTGAAGGCG
The DNA here is from genome assembly GCA_016871535.1 of Verrucomicrobiota bacterium. Lineage (NCBI taxonomy): Bacteria > Pseudomonadati > Verrucomicrobiota > Verrucomicrobiota bacterium. The sequence continues at coordinate 2,593 of VHCZ01000282.1, read as the reverse complement.
CAAGGGAACTTCGAGCGCGTGCTGATCATGACCTTCAGCGAATTCGGTCGCCGCGTCGCGGAGAATGCGAACGGCGGCACGGACCACGGGGCGGCAGCGCCGATGTTCGTGATTGGCGACAAGATCAAAGCGGGTTTCCTTGGAAGCTGCCCCAGCCTCGCGCCGGAGGATCTGGTCAACGGTGATTTGAAATTCACCGTGGACTTTCGCTCCGTTTACGCAGGTGTGCTCGAAGGCTGGCTCAACACACCGAGCGCGCCGGTCCTGGGCCGGAAGTTCGCGGCTGTGGGACTGGTTTGATGACGGTGCAGGAAATTCGTGTCTCTACCCCGTCACGCCACTTCCATCCCGACCAGGCAAACGTCATCCGCAAACGTGCCGCCTTTTGACGCGCTGCGAATTTGAGCGATCAACGCGTCGAACAAATCGCCGGCGGGCAAACGGGCGCGCTTGCGCACTTCCTCCACCAGCCGTTCGAGATGGAATTCCTCTTGCGACGGCCCCTCTACGTCGTAAAGGCCGTCCGTAAACAAGACGACCAGATCATCGGGGGCAAAGGAAGCGGTCGCCGTTGGATAGGCCACGTGGTCGAACAGGCCGAGGGCCGGGCTGGGCATTCCGCGCGGGCTTTGCAGCAACTCGACTACGAGGGAGGAGCGATGGACCAGCAGTTGTTTGGGATGGCCGGCCGCCGCGTAACACATTTGCCGGCTCTCCAGATCAGCCACGAGATAGAACGCGGTTGTGAACAAAGGCGTGCCGGACTGCTTGAGGATCGCACGCAGATCGCGGTTGAGTTGGCTCAAGAGTTGGCCGGGATCGGCCGCGAGCGGAGTCATTTCTTCCACCAGCGCGCGGATGATCGCGGTCACCAGCGCCGACCGCACCCCGTGTCCCATGACGTCGCAAATGAACAAGCCCGCTTTTGTGTCGGAGAGCGCCAGGACGTTGAAGAAATCACCGCCCACCGTCCCCGTCGGGAGATAGCGATGGCAAAAGCGCAAAGCGCTGTCCTTGGGTTGGGCAGAACGCGGGAAGGAAGGATACTGCTGAGGGATGATGCTCTGCTGAATCTCGCGGGCCATGCGGAGATCTTCCTCCATCTGCTGGTTTTTGATGTGCAATTCTTCCCGGCTCTTGGCCAGCTCATTGGTGGTTTTTTGAAGGCGTTCCTCGGCGCGTTTCTTCTCCGTGATGTCCCAAAAAATCCCCTGCAACCCGATGATCTTGCCGTCGGCATCGAAGATGGGGGTCTTGACCACGTTGACGTAGATTTTGTCGCCGCCCGGCGGTTGGTGCTCTTCGACCGTCTCGAAAAGCTGTCCGGTTTCCAGGATGCGACGGTCGTCTTGCTGGTATTTCGCCGCGAGCTCCGGCGGGAAAAAATCGAAATCGGTTTTGCCGATGATTTCTTCCAGCGGCTTGCCAAGCGTGTCGCAAAACCGCTGGTTCGCGAACGTGAACCGTTCGTGGAGATCCTTGCGGAAGATGTTCTGGGGCAGATTTTCCACCAGGGAATGATAGAGCGTTTCGGAAGTCCGGAGCTTCTCCTGGGCTTGCCGCCGTTCTGTGATGTCCTCGACGGTTCCCTCGTAGTAGAGCAGCTTGTGCCCGGCGCCGCGCACCGCCCGCACGTTCTCCGAAATCCAGATGATGCTGCCGTCCCGCCGATAGACCTGGGACTCGAAATCCTTGACGACGTCGAATTGCTCCATCAACCGGATGAATTCGGAGCGCCGGTTCGGATCGACATAAAGCTGGTGCTGAATGTCGGTCAGGCGCGTCGTCAACTCCTCCGCCGATTCATAACCGTAAATGCGCGCCAGCGCTGGATTGGCGCTGAGGTAATGCCCGTCCGGCGTGGTTTGAAAGATGCCCTCGACGATATTCTCGAAGATGCCGCGGTATTTCTCCTGCGCCTGAATCAGCGCGACTTCGACCTTCTTCCGCTCGACGGCGTGGCGGATGGACCGAACGAGCACCGGGCTGTCGATCTGGCCCTTCACCAGGTAATCCTGCGCGCCTTCGTGCACGGCGCGCACCGCCAGCGTTTCATCGTCCGAACTGCTCAGAATGATGATAGGCAGATGCGGCGCCAGCGAGCGGACCCGGTCAAAGCTCTCCAATCCCTTGCAGTCGGACAGCGACAAATCCAGCAGCACGAGATCGGTCTTCGCCTGCCGGATTCGGTTCAAACCCTCCGCGAGCGACTCGACCCAGTGCACGTCGAACTCGACGCCCGGCGTCGCCTGGAGCATGTCCCGCAGGAGCCGGGCGAACTTGGCAACGTCCTCGATCAGTAAAATCTCGATGCGTTCGTCGGGCATGGCTTTTCCGTCAATTCGGAATTCTTAGAGGAACATTAAGTCCTTCGCTCTCTCCTTCAAATGGAAAAAGGTGCTTGCCCGGCAAGGCACGGCGCATCTTGAGCGGTAGGGCAGGCCTGCCGGTCTGCGGACCTTCGGCTACTTTGACACATCACGCCGGCTGACCGGCAGGTCAGCCCTACCAATCATGTTTCACGGCACGACCGTTTCCGCGAGTTCGAGCAGCCGCTTGCATTCCGCTTCGGTCACGGGTGAGACCGAGAGCC
>VHCZ01000281.1 GCA_016871535.1 Verrucomicrobiota bacterium | reverse complement strand
GGACCACTTAGCCTGAGGGGATCCATCCGCGCATCGCGAAAACTCCGCCCAAGGACGGCGGCACGAAAACCGCTTCGGCCAATCCGAAGTCAACGATTCGGATGGTTCTCGCCGCAGTCCGCCGAGAACCGCGATCTTCTTTGACGAATACAGAAGTCATGTTCAGATAGAGTCCGAATATGCGGGTGAAGAGAGTTTTCACGATTCTAATCGCGCTGGTGATTTTGCCGCTGCTGCTTTTCGCGGCGGAAGGCCAGCCCGCGGCTACTTCGGCGCAGAGCCCGATCGCGAAGTGGCGGGCCGCCGCTGAGAAGGGCGAGGCGTGGGCTTGTTTTAACATGGCTTTGGCCTGCCAGGTTGGCAAGGACATCGAAAAGGACGAGGTGGAAGCCCTGAGATGGTACCGGCTGGCGGCCGAAAGAGGTTTTGCGCCCGCCCAGGCCAACCTCGGTTACTGCTACGAGATGGGGATAGGCACATTGGTGGACTATGCGGAGAGTGTCAAGTGGTACCAAACAGCCGCGCTGCAAGGACATCCGTTCGCCCAATACAATTTGGGAAAGAAATACCAGGCTGGCCCCGTAGTCCCGATCGACCCGAAGATGGCTGAGAAATGGTTCAAGCAAGCGGCGCAACGGAACTTCGTCCCGGCCTACTTCAGCCTCGGTCAGATTTTCGCGAACGATACTTCTGGGAACGCGGATTACCGCGAAGCCTTCCGATGGTTTCGGATGGCTGCGGAACAAGGCTACGCCCCGGCCCAACACGCCATCGGATACCTTTACTTCGAGGGCAAAGGCGTCCAGACCAATTATTTCGAGGCGGTAAAGTGGTATGGGTTCGCCGCGAGCCGAAACTTCGCGGATTCTCATTACAACCTGGCGATCTGCTACGAGCGCGGCTACGGAGTGCCGCAGAACCTCGTTGCCGCCGTCACTCACTATCGAACGGCGGCGGAACTCGGCCATCCCTTCGCTCAATACAGCCTGGGCGTTTGTTACTACGAGGGCAAGGGCGTTGAAACGGACTTTCTCCAGGCTTACAAGTGGTGGAACCTGTCGGCCGTGCAAGGAATTCCCGAAGCGGCCTCCAGCCGGGAAATCCTGGCTCGCTTGATGACCGAGAGCCAGATCAAGGAAGGCCAGCGCCTGGCCAGTGAATTCGTTCCCAGGCAATCCGGGAATCAAGAGAGTCCCAAGATGGTCGCGACGCCCTCGGCTGATGTCTCTGAAATCAAACGCGTCGGAACCGGCTTTCTGATCTCGCAGGACGGCTTTCTTTTGTGCACACTCCGGACGGTGGCGGGCGCAACGAACATTCAAGTGATCACGGAGGCGGGCAGTTTCAAAGCCATCGTGGCCAAGGCCGATTCGCTCAGCGACATTGCGTTGCTGAAAGTCTCCGGAGCATTCCAACCGTTGCCCCTCGTCGTGACCCGGGAGAATGCGGTCAAGAGCGACGTTCTCGCGCTGGGATTTGACAGCGATAATCAAGGCCAATTCAATCCCAAGGCAGCGCGGTGCACGGTTCAAACGCTGCACGGATTTCAAGCGGACCCACGCCAGTTCACATTGCAGCCTCACATCGCGCATTCGTTTGCGGGGACGGCGCTGGTCAACCGCCACGGGCAGGTCATTGGAATGCTGCTCAATGATCCGGAGGAACCTTCCGGCGCGAACGCGGCCAACACACACACGCCCGCAAACAGCTACGCGCTCAAGAGCGACCACCTGATCAACTTCCTGCGCAACTTCCCGGACGTGAAGCCAAGCATTGAAGAAATGAAACCGGGAGACGGGTTGGCGACGGAGGAGATTCAGTCCCGAACTCGCGCTGCCACCGCTTTGTTGCTGATCCTATGAACGGCTCGGCGTGCAAATTGCTTAGCACCTCTTGACTATATGCGATTGGTCGTAGCGATGGCGGGCGCCTTCGGCTTTTTGACGGTCATGCTGGGAAGTCTCGTGTGGAGCAAACCGATCGAGGTTTCTCTCGTCAACGGGATGATCTCGGCGTTTGTAGCCGGCATTCTCTTGCGCTGGTGGATGAAGCTGTGGATCTCCAGCCTGGAGGAAGCGTCCCGGCAGGATGAAATGGCCGCCACGCTCGATCAGCTTGAGGCCGAACAGTCAGAAAGCAAACTAAGTGAATCTGGAAAACCATGATCCTTCGAGATCCGACATGAAAACTCATGTCGCAGAAAAAATGTCCGGGAAGGTGGCAAAGCTGTACCACACTTCCGGCATTAAGGGTTTTTCCGAGGAGGAATTGGTCCTCAAGTACGCGCCGCTGGTTCTGAAGATGGTCTATCGCATCGCCCCGATCGTGCGGTCGGTGGTGGATTTCGATGATCTGAAGAATGTCGGTTACCTCGCTTTGGTCCAGGCGGCTCGCGCGTTCGACCCGGATCTAGGAGTCGCTTTCGAGGTGTACTGCAAGCATCGGGTCCGGGGAGCAATCCTGGATGAACTGCGGAGGAACTCGCCGGTGACCCGCACGGTTTATTCAAAGTGGAAGAAGCTTGAACAGACGATTCAAGACCTGGAGGAAAAGCTCGGCCACACGCCGACGGAATCGGAGATTGCCGCCGCTCTCGGCACGACCGTCAACGGTTACCGCGAACTGCTCGATGAATTGCGGTTGGTCGCTTACGTTTCGTTGGATGAGATTTCCTCGCAGGAGAGCGACTCCGGCGAATTCACTCCCTTCCAACTGGCCGACATTCACCAGGTGGATCCCGCCGGCCAGGTGACCGCACGCGACTTGCAGGAACTGGTTCGGGAGCGTATTCTGCAGATGAGTCCACAGCAGAAGAAGATTTTGACTCTTTATTATTACGAAGGCCTCCGATTCAAAGATATCGCCGTGCTCATGAAATTGAGCGAATCCCGAATCTGCCAGATTCATACCGAGGCGATCATGGTTCTGCGTGCCTTCCTTGACAGAGAACAAAGTATGATCGATAAACTCTAAGCAATCCTATGATTATCTTTATAGGTCTCATCGTCATGTGCGGCGGTATCGTCTGGGGGTTTACGCATGGGGGCGGAAAGCTTGGCGACCTGTTCCACATCGGCGAGATCGTCACCATCCTGAGCATCGCCCTGGGATCAATGATCATCATGTCGCCCTTGAAGTTGTTGATACACGCGGTCAAATTAAGCATCGCCGTTCTCAAAGGGGCTCCTTTCAAGAAAACGGACTTTGAGGATGTTTTGAAAGTCATGTATGAGCTGTTTGTCTTGGGCCGAAGAAACGGCATGATCGCCTTGGAAGAGCATGTGATGAACCCCACCGCCAGCAGCCTCTTCAAGAAATACCCTTCGTTCCATCACAATCATTCCGCGCTGGAATTCTTCTGCGACGGTTTGAGGCCGATTGTCGATGGCCGAATCAAGCCCGATCAGCTTGCGCCTTTGATGGAAAAATCATTGGCGAGCATTGAGCATGAGAAACACATGGTGCCCTTGGTCGTCAGCAAAGTGGCTGATGCACTTCCGGGGATTGGTATTGTGGCAGCGGTGTTGGGAATCATTCTGACGATGGGCGCCATCAGCGGGGATGTCAGTCTGGTGGGTCAAAAGATCGGCGCAGCGCTCAGCGGCACGCTCTTGGGAGTATTCCTCTGCTACGGGATCGTGGGGCCCATAGCCACAAACATGGACTTTTACAACCACGGCGAGATGACCTACCTCAACTGCATCAAAGAAGCGGTTGTTGCCTTTGCAAACGGCCTGCCTCCCCTGGTGGCCGTCGAGGTAGGACGGCGCGTGCTGGAAGAGGACATGCGCCCCAACGCGGCGGAACTCGAGACGATGCTCAAGACCTTGGGCGCTCAAAAGTAGTCGGATCCTTAAAGAAAGTTTTTTCCTATGGCAGCAGGTGGCGGTGGATCATGGAAAGTAGCCTTCGCGGATTTCATGACGGCCATGATGGCTTTGTTTCTGGTTTTGTGGATTTTGAATCAATCCGAGACCGTCAAGGGGAACGTCGAAGAGTTTTTCAAGAACCCTTGGAAGGCGGCGCTCAGTGATTCGACGGGCATCATCCCGGTGAAGGACGCAACCGTAACGACTTCCCAAAAATCCAACTTCGATGCCCCATCCGCGATTCAACTCGACGCGGCACGCCGGATCAACGAGGACCTTCTAAAAACCTTTGTTCAGAACAAAGAATTCCGCGAGCACAGGTCAATGGTCGTTGAAATGACCTCCGATGGTTTGCTGATCAATTTCTTGGACAACCCGAGCCAGCCTGTGTTCCAAATCGAAACCAACTCCGTCAAGTTTACCGAGTACGGACGTTGGGTTTTCGACACCGTGGCCTGGGAGATTGCGCGCTACCCTTCTACCGCGATAGAATTGGAAGGGCACACGGAAAGCGGTTTCAAGACGTTGCCCGGTGACTACGGGAGCTGGGAAGTCTCCCTGGATGAAGCGAAACTTGCCCGCCAGCAGTTGCTCAAGGATGGTGTCACCGAAAGCCAGATCATCAAAATCTCCGGCTACGCCGGCACCAGGTCGCTCAAAGACCGGCAGCCAAACGATCGCTCCAATCGCAGGGTTACCATCATGATCCGCGCCGGCCGGGAAGAATAGCCTTCGTTAACGCCTTATGGCCGGCACTTTCGTTCCATTCTTTGAGCGCCCGAGCGCAAGCGAAGCGCTGCCGCAGTATCAGTTCAACCAGTACAAGCTTTCCCGAGTCACGCTGGCGCCGCCTCAAACCGTCCGCCACGTCGATAAGGGCGAAATCCGGTCAAAACTGCTTAATGACCTCAAGAACGCGTTTGCGCTGTCCCTCCCAGAGAGTATGGTCCAGCAAATCCTCGGTGAACTGAAGCGACACCGATCTTCATCCCGCGCAGTCCTCCAGAATTTCGATGGCGAGGCTCCCGCCGAAAGCCCCGAACTGTCCGAGGAGTCGTCCGCTGAGAAACCGGTCATCAAACTGGAAAAGGAAGGCGACAAGATCACTCACATCGTCGTGGAGTGCGAGTGTGGTCAGGAAATCACCCTGGACTGCATCTATTAGCCGTCCCCTGCTCCGCGGTTAAAACTTCCCTCCGTACACTGCGTTCTTGCCGAGCGCCTGCTCAATCCGGAGCAACTGATTGTATTTGGCCAACCGGTCCGTCCGGCTCAGTGATCCCGTCTTGATTTGGCCGGCGTTGGTCGCCACCGCGATGTCCGCAATCGTTGCGTCTTCCGTTTCTCCGGAGCGATGGCTGATAACCGCCGTGTAGTTGTTCTCCTGCGCGAGCTCCACGGCGTCCAGAGTCTCGGTGAGAGATCCGATTTGGTTGACCTTGACCAGAATCGAATTGGCCACGCCCTGGTCGATGCCCTTTTTCAGGAACTTCACGTTCGTGACGAAAAGGTCGTCCCCCACCAACTGCACGCAGTCTCCCAGCCGGTCCGTCAGCAGTTTCCACGTCTTCCAGTCGCCTTCAGCGCAACCGTCCTCAATGCTGATAATCGGGTATTTGCCAATCAGATCCTCGTAGAACGACACAATCTCTTCCCCGGACAGTTTCCGGCCCGTGCTCTTCTTGAAAACGTACTTGCCGCTCGCCTTGTCGTAGAACTCGGACGCCGCGACGTCCAGCGCGAGAAAGATCTCCTTCCCGGCCTTGTAACCCGCGGCCTTGGTTGCCTCCAGAATGGCGTCGATGGCGGATTCAGTGCTCTCAAGTTTCGGCGCGAATCCGCCTTCATCCCCGACGGCGGTGGAGAGGCCGCGCTTTTTGAGGACTGACTTCAAGCCGTGAAAAATCTCGGTGATCGCCCGAAGTCCTTCCGAGTAAGTTGGCAGACCCTTGGGCACGATCATGAACTCCTGAAAATCAATGGGGGCGTCCGAGTGGGCGCCGCCGTTGATGACGTTGGCCATCGGAACCGGAAGGACCTTGGCGTTGGGACCGCCCAGATATTTGAACAAAGGCAGGTTTACCGCGTCCGCTGCTGCTTTCGCGTTAGCCAGTGAAACCGCGAGAATCGCGTTGGCGCCGAGTTTTGATTTGGTCTCCGTCCCATCCAATTCCAGCATGGTCCGATCAACCGTCAACTGGTCGAACGCGCTGACGCCTTTGAGCGCGGGGCGAATTCTTTCCACGACGTTCTTCACCGCCTTGCTCACCCCCTTGCCCAGATACCGGTTCTTGTCGCCATCGCGGAGTTCGAGCGCTTCATGTTCGCCCGTGCTCGCCCCGGAAGGCACCGCCGCCCGGCCCACAATCCCGATTCCCAAAATGACATCGACTTCGACGGTCGGATTGCCGCGAGAGTCAAGGATTTCCCTGGCCTGAATGTCGGAGATAACGCTCATAAACCTGTTCGTGTTAGTTCAAATGAACGCGCATGATAGGAATGGCGGCGTTTGAGTCAAGGAAACCGTGTGCGGAGTGTGCGAAGTGTGGAGTTTCTCCCGCCGAACCTGGATTCAACCACAGATTACACGGATCACGCGGATAAGGCTGCTTCCGCATCCGCGAAATCCGTGAAATCCGCGGTCAAGAAGTCCCCACGAAGACAGGAAGCATTTGCGCGAACGGGTGCCGCGCGAACGAAATGGAACTCGGGGAAAAGAAGAGTTTCCCCGCCGAATGGCTCTTACCGCAAGTTGCTGATCAACATCGAGCCGGGGCCTGACGTATTGTCGGTGGGAAACCAAAACCGCTTCGTCTTCTCGACCACGTCATAGCGTTTCTTGTCCATCTTCTCGACGCGAAGATCGGCCATGACGAGATGCCCGCGATTGTTATGCCGCAAAGCCAGAGCGCGCGACGCGAGACTCGGTCCGACTTGCCCGGAGTAATCATTCGCGCTCAGATAACCTTCCATGAATAGCATGGTCTGGGAGGGATCGAGAAAACCGGAAAGATCCGTCGCATGGCAAATCGCGCAGTTCATCGCATAGCTGTAATCTCGCGGGCGGTTGACGCTTCCAAAGCCTGCGTTCGGAGCGGCCTGAGCCGACCATTTCGGGCGCGACTTCTGGCCCAGCTCAATCTTGTCCGTCGGGCACATATACACTTCCTTGGTTTTCAAGTAGGGAAACAACCGCCCGGTCGTGATATCGGGCGTCCGGTTGTAAAGCCAGTTCCGAAACCAGGGGAGGTGTCCGTTCGCGTCCATGGAGTACATCGACGACGCCAGGGCGATCTGACGCAGGTTGTTGAGGCAACTGAGGGTTCGCGCGGATTCCTTTGCCCGGGCCAGAACAGGCAATAACATGCCGGCCAGCACCGCGATGATGGCGATGACGACTAGCAACTCGATGAGTGTAAAAGCCGGGCGGGATTCACGTGAGTCACCGCAAGAGAACTCGGAAAAGTCGGTTCGCATGGCAGCGGTCGGTTGGGTTTTCTGAACGCTAGGCTTCTAATGCTAAAAATCAAGTTTGTTTTCAACCTGGCTTGTCTTCGCAGTGACAAGAACGGCTCGACGGTTGAGGCATCAGGGATGATTCAAGAAGGAGGAGCGCGGGCAGCTTGCCCGCGTGGTTTCACCGGATGATTTCAAGAAAAACGGCAGGCAGGCCGCCCGCGCTCCTTTCGCGAGATTCTGAATCAGCCCTGATCCCCACCGTTGGTGAATTGAGGGAATACCGTCGAAGCAGATTCCACCCGACACGACTGAGGCATGCAATTTTGGTGAATTGTAAATTCGGAAATCTGGCTTAGAGCGTGTCCGAAAATTGCGCGGGGTCCTGCGGCGAGGGATTTTGGCTGTGGCCAAGGCGGCGAGGTCCGAGCATCCCCA
>VHCZ01000280.1 GCA_016871535.1 Verrucomicrobiota bacterium | reverse complement strand
AGACTTCGTTGCTTGCTCCTTACAGATCCACTTCGGGATATGCTCGTCGCTCGCGCCTCGTCTGGCCGAAAAATCCCTTGCCGCGAACGTGAGCGTATTTATGAAATGGACCACTTAGGGTCTGTGCCATGAATCCGACCGGAGAACCGTAGCGCAGATTTTCAATCTGCTGTATCGCCGATTTCCAATCGGCAGGGCGCCGGCAAGTCCCAGCGGGCTCGGACTGGGAGACGCCCCGCAGAATACAATTCTGCGATACGGCAGAGTGCAACTCTGCGCTACGAGCTTTGTCGTCCATCCCGCGGACCAAGCAGTAAAGGGGAAGATATCGGGGGGGGGTGAATGAGTTAAATGGGTTACATGAGTTAAATGAGTTGCAGGGGGGAAGTCCGTTGGAATGGCTCAATCATGGGCCGTATCTGCTCAAGGGAATTGATGTTCCGGTGGAGATTTGCGAAGTGCGGGAAAGCGGGCGGGACACGGGCGGTCCGCCGACCAGCTCGGAGAAAGCGCAGCGCCAGGCGAGAGCGGATGAGGAACAAGTGCTGGGTTGGCGGCCAGCCGTCGGCCAGTTCGTTCCGAATACGCGCTGGCAATTGGAACAGAAGCTAGGCGAAGGCGGCTTTGGCGAAGTCTGGCTGGGGCGCGATCCAGCGACCAAAGAGCCGCGGGTCTTCAAGTTCTGTTTTCACACGGAGCGCGCGCGCTTTCTCAAGCGGGAGCTGACCTTGTTTCGCTTGCTGAAGGAACGGATTGGCGAGCACCCGAACATCGTGCGGCCGCACGATGTGTATCTGGACCAGCCGCCGTTCTACGTGGAAATGGACTACGTGGAGGGAAAGGATTTGCGGACGTGGAGCGAAGAGCGTGGGGGCGTGGAGCGGATTCCGCTGGAGGTTCGATTGGAGATCGCGGCGCAAGCGGCCGACGCGCTGCAGGCCGCGCATGAAGCCGGCGTGATTCACCGGGATGTCAAGCCAGCGAACATTTTAATTGCGGAACGCATCCCTCACCCGGCCTCCGGCCACCCTCTCCCATCGAATGGGAGAGGGGCTTGGGGCGAGGGCGCTGTTTGCGTGAAGCTGACCGACTTCGGGATTGGGCAAGTGGTTTCGCAGGCAGCGTTGGCAGGCATTACACGCGCCGGCTTCACGCAGACGATCCTGTCGGATTCCTCGTCTTCACGAACTGCGCCGTAGATCTCTTGGCGAGCAGCATGAAGGCGTCGGCGAGGCGCTCAACGAGCTTGCCAAACCGCTGAATCTTCAAGGCAACTGGGCAGACGCGGAGCAATTCCAACGCGAGGCCCTGGCGATTCTCCAAAAAAACCTCGGCCCCAATCACCTTGTCGTCGCGGACATGCTCAATGATCTGGGGGTCATATTATGGAACCGCGGCAAGCTGCGGGAAGCCACAGAGGCGTACCGCGCGGCGCTCGCGATCAAGGAGAAGCGACTGAATCCCCCCAATCAGAAGTTGGCCGGCGCTCATAATAATCTGTCGCTCCTCTTGCTTGATCTGGGCGATTTTGCTCAAGGCGAAGAGCAAGCGCGCCAGGCTCTCAGCGCATATCGCGAGCTCTTCGGGGAGAACCATCCGGATGTCGGCATGGCGCTGCATAATCACGCGAAGCTTCTCCGGGAACTCGCGCGCCTCGACGAAGCAGAGCGCGCCATTCGTGACGCCATTGAAGTCTACAAGCGAGTTTACCAGGGTGATCACGACTACCACGCCGAAGCGCTGGATGATCTTGGCCTGATTCTGGAGAAGAAAGGCGATGCCAAGGGATCTGAGGCCGCCTTTCGCACAGGTCTGGCAATGGGCAGGAGGACCGTTGGCGATGATCATCCTCAGACCCTGCACGCGATGCGTCACTTGGCTTTGGTGTTGAGCCGGGGTGCCGCCACTCTTTCCGAGGCAGAAGAATTAATGAGCCGTTCGATCGCGGCGAGCCGTAGGAAGTTCGCAAAACAACCAGCAGCGCTCGCGAGCTGCCTGGACGACCTCGCGACCTTCCTCGTGAACACAGCGCGACCGAAGGAGGCTGAGCCCGTGTTGCTGGAAGCCTACCAGCTCCAGGCGAACGGAAACCAATCTTCCCGACCCCTAAAGAAGATTTGCGGCGGTTTGGTGCAGCTCTACGGCATATTAGGGCAGCCTGACTTAGCCCAAAAGTGGGCAGCCAAGCTTGTGGAGCTTGGCCAATAATACCTCATGGGCAACCAGCCGACGGCGTTGGTCAATCGCCCGATTGCCCCTGTTGCCGCAGGTGCAGCAGCCGCGCGCGGTCGATCTGATCCTGCTCGCGATAGGTGTCCTTGCTTTCGATCAATTTGTCCAGGTTGAGATACGGCACGCGAACTCCCTCAAGGGTTGTTTCCAGAGCCAGGCCGATTGCGTCTTGATAAGAAACCTTCCAAGCCCTTGTGCTCACGTCCACTTCAACTTCATCCGCAATCTTGACAACGACATTCTCCAAAAGATCGCGCGGGGTGAGTTCCTTTGCGGCTCCGTCTTCCATCCTGGAGAGCGCCTCCAGGACGCGCCGACAATTCTCTTCGGACTCCTCGATGAGAATGTCCACGTCTTCCGTCGTTCGGACGAGGCCATGCAAGATGCAGGCTTGAGCTCCGACCACCAGATACTTCGCTTCGGCGTCATTCAACAGCGAACACACACGAAGTAATGGCGCCAGCGGCTCAGGCATAACGCGCGCTCACCAAAGCCGTGGATTCGGATGGTTTCGCCGCCAGCGCTCATATTCTTCGCGAGTCTTGGCCTTAAAAACAAAACCTCGAGGCCTTGGAATGGGGTTTAAGCGCTCCGCTTGCTTTTGCAGGACTTGAGCGCGGCGAAACGCTTCCTCGGCGGTGGCCGGCGCACGACGTTTGCCAACAACTTTGATTTTGATCGGATCGGCCATCGGCGGCACCGATAGGCTACGCCCTTCGGGGTGTCAAGACTGCATTCCTTTCCTTGTCCGCAGAAAGAGATTCCAGCCCCGACCTCGACTCTTGAGCATATCGAGCAGGACGGCGCCGAGAATCACCAGACCCAGCACGACTTTCTGCGTGTAGCTCTCGACGCCGGTCAGATTCATTCCATTCTGGATCACGGCAATGATGAAGGCCCCGATCAGCGTTCCGAGAACCTTCCCTTCCCCGCCCGAAAGCGACGTGCCGCCAACAACCACAGCGGCGATCACATAAAGCTCGTACATTCCTCCATAGGTGGGGGAGCCGCTTTTCAGTTGCGACGCCATCACGATCCCGCCCAATCCCGCCAGCGCGCCGGACAACGTGTAAACAAAAATGAGCACGGATTTGATCGGCACACCGGAGAGCCGGGCGGCTTCCGAATTGCCGCCCACGGCATAAATGTATCTTCCCAGCACCATGCGCGTCATGAGCACGTGCGCGAGAACGTAGAGCACGATCATGAGCAACACCGCGTTCGGAAGCCCCAGGTCCGCGCCGCGCCCCAGCGAGATGAACGCTTCGGGCACTTGATAGATCGATTGCCCCTGCGCGAAAATGTACGCGAGCCCGCTCGCCACCAGCATCATGCCCAGCGTCACGATAAACGCCGGAATCCCAAATACGGTGATCATCAAACCTGTGAAGCTTCCGACCGCTCCACAAAGCAGAATCGCGGCGGCGCTGCAAAGCGCCATCGCGCCAGCCGAAGCGTGTTCGGCGCCCGCGACATCTCGAATCAGCAAGGTGGCGACCACGGCCGAGAGCGCGATGAGGCTGCCCACCGAAAGGTCGATCCCGCCGGTGATGATCACCATCGTCATGCCAATGGCGATGATGGCGATGACCGAGATTTGATTCGCGATGTTCAGCAGATTGTCGGTCTTGAGAAAATTGGGCCAGCGATACGTCCGCGGCGTGGTCAGGCGCGCCGAAGCGAGCGGCGGAAATTTTTGGGCCAGATCCTCGAACACACTCCAGGCGGCGGCGGACGAATTGCAGGCGATCACGTCCAGGCGGCTTCCGGAATTGGCGATTCGTTCCAGGGCTTGCCGGGCATCCGACGGCTGGCCTCTCACCGTTTCAATGTCCGCCATACCACTCGCGCGCAGCCGAGCTTCAAGGGCACTCGCAAAGGCCGTGTCCTCTTTCCCTTCTCCAGTGACAACCAAGACCCGGCCGTTCGCGGAAAGCGATTGCAGGATCTCCGCGGCCAGTTGCTCGCCTCCCGATTCGCCCGTGGGATGCTGCACCTCGTAAGTGGCCCAACTGTAGTAAGCGCACAACAGCAGCAACACGCCCAGCATGCCGTGATCGGAGAGCGCCTGCGCTACCCGGGATCCGCGGGCCCGGTCTGTTATTTGCGTGTTCAGAACTTTCGCTGGTTGTTTGGCGGATGACCGTTCGACGCCGAGCTTCGGTCAACAATGTAGGGCAGGCCTCCAGCCTGCCTCCGTCGGTAATCTTCAGAAAAGGCCGAGGCAGGCAGGATGCCTGCCCTACTTTTGCCTCACCCGACTGCAAGTTTCATTATTTGCTCCTGAGTCGCACTCGCCACGTCCGTGATCTCACCCGTAATGCGGCCCTCGTGCATCACGAGAATCCGGTCGCTCAGGCCGAGGACTTCCGGCAATTCGGAACTGATCATCAAGATTGCTTTGCCCTGGGACGCCAGTTCATTGATCAGGAGATACACTTCATATTTGGCGCCCACATCGATGCCGCGCGTTGGCTCGTCAAAGATAATGACGTGGCAATCCCGTTCGAGCCATTTCGCCAGGACGACCTTCTGTTGGTTCCCTCCGGAAAGATGGCGCGCCGGCTGATCCGGATGCGCAAGACGAATTCGCAAGTTGTCCACGTACCGGGCCAGCGCGTGGCGCTCGCGGACGCGGCGAACAAAGCCCACCCGAGAGAGCAACGGCAGATTTGGCAGCCCGAAATTTTCACGAACGGATCGGCCCAGCACCAAACCCTGCGCCTTGCGATCCTCGGTCAGCAGGGCCATCCCGGCGCGAATCGCGTCGCGGGGATTGCGGAGACGCAAGCTCCGGCCATCCAGCCGGATGGCGCCGCTTTCCAGCCGGTCCGCGCCGAAGATCAAGCGCGCCATCTCGGTTCGGCCTGCCCCGACCAATCCCGTCAGTCCCAGCACTTCGCCGCGCCGGACCGCGAACGAAACGTCCCGAACCTTTTGGCCGCGATTGAGGTTTTCCACGGCGAGCCGCTCCTCGCCGATGGAAACCTGCCTTCTCGGAAATTCATTTTCGAGTTTTCGCCCGACCATCAACTCGATCAACGTTTCCCGATTTACTCCGGCAATCGGCCGCGTGGCAACCTGCCGGCCATCGCGCAGCACCAGGACACGATCGGCGATCTGGAAAATCTCCTCCAACCGATGGCTGACATAAATCACACCGATGCCCTGAGATCGCAGGTCGCGGATGACCGAGAAAAGCCGGGCGACTTCCTGGGGCGTCAAGGTCGCGCTCGGCTCATCCATGACGATGATTCGCGCTTGTTGAGACAAGGCTTTCGCGATTTCGACCAGTTGCTGTTGAGCCACGGTCAAACTTCGGCATACCGCCTCAGAGTCAATCTCGACGCCCAGCCGCTGGAACAGGGCGCCGGCCGCCTGCGATTCTTCCCTAACGCGGACAAATCCTGTCTTCGCTCGTTCCCGGCCCAGGAAAATGTTTTCCCGCACGGTCAACGAAGGCACGAGATTGAACTCCTGATAAATCACCGCGATGCCGTGGCTTTGGGCCGCCACGGGACTGCCCAATTCAACTTCTTCGCCGTGGATGCGGATGGAACCTGCATCGGGCGCGTTCGCACCCGCCAGGATCTTGATGAGAGTGCTCTTGCCAGCTCCGTTTTCGCCGACCACAGCCAGCACTTCGCCGCGATGCAAAGCAAGATCTACGTCTTGGAGCGCACGCACGCCGGGAAAAGACTTGGAAATGCCGCGCACGAACAAGAGCGGGGCCCCGGCAGGAACGATTGCGAGAGGACTCGAGGCTTGCACGGGTCAACGCGGGAAGGTTAAGCGATTGGACGCTCGAAACAATCCTGAACGCCTTGAACGCTCGACAGTCAGCCACGGTGGGGCGAGGCTCCCGCCAAGCCAATGCCATCGAAGAAAGGCTCCGCAGGAGCGTCGCCCCACCGTCGTTAACTGAGGGGATAGGAAGACATCAGTAATAGTAAATCGTATCAGGACTCGCTCCGCCTTTGACGCGCGGCTTGATTTGGGCTTTGGGGCGCACGATGACGCTGCCATCGGCTTGGCCGACGGGTTGATCCGGAGTGACGGCCCATTGCCAGAGCGGTTTGCTCTGCGTGCCCGCGCCGAAACGTCCGAGATGCCCCACGTCCCACAGCGCGGCTCCGGGCGTGTCGCTGACGCGATGAGTGACGAAGGCCCGGCGCGCGTCGCACTCGGCGGTGTTCTTGGGCCAGGCGGGTTCGTTGTCGTCCGGGTTCGGGCTTTCCTTGCCTTCCGCGTTGACGAACTTCATCGCGGGGCGCGCCGTGTAGTTCGCCAGCCACATGTACGGCGTGTAAACGAAGGACGCCGACGTGTCCCAGCCGCCGTAGTCGCGCGTGTTCTTGTCAGCGAAGTTGGCCATGCTCTCGTAATTGAGCCAGGTCCGGCCAAAGGACTTCCGTGTGATCGGACAAATCAGCATTTGTGTGTCCTTGAGGTAAGTGCCGCGCATCGTGGTGACGATGCTTTGATTCGCCGTGGTGGGTGAACGGTGGTAATCCGGGCTGGGATCTTCGTGGAAGGGGAACTTACCGCCGAAGTCATCCGCGTACATGATCTGACTCAAGTATTGCTGGCGGATGTTATTCACGCACGCGGTGCGCGAGCCTTTGTATTTGGCCTTGTTCAAGGCTGGCAACAACATCCCGGCCAGGATCGCGATAATAGCGATGACCACGAGCAGTTCAATCAACGTGAAGCCTCCTGATGAACTCGGCTTGAAAGGCACGCGCTCTGTTGCCACGGTCGCGAGCATAGCCATCCGGAGGCTTTTGTCGAGAGAAAGTGCAGTCCCAAAGCGCGTCCCGGCTCAACGTTCTGGTCCGATTCTGGTCGGAAGGATTCTGGCCTGGGACGGTCTCCGCGTCCGTTCCAGGCCAGAATCTTCACGAAGGCGCCGTCCGCTGTGGAATTTTGGCCTCGCACGGACAGCGCGCCTGCGTCAAGCCGCCCGTCACGATTACCTCACCCTCAAGCGGGCACCCCATTTCGACCTCCTTTTTGAATCTCAGAATCTCAGCGCGCAACCGCCTGCTCGCCCGGCGGCGCCCGGGCCTCGTCCTCTTCCCACAGCCCGCAATGCCGGAGAATTTTCTCGATCACATCGCGCTCCCGTCGCTCGATGAAGCGGATGATCTTCATCGTTCCGCCGCACTTGGGACAGAGCAACGGATCCACACCTGAAAATTGCGCTTGGGCCCGGCTAACAAATCCTCGCTGGCGGCTTCGGGAAAGCGTCCGAGCCGGTTATGTTCGGTCTTGTAGATAGAACGGGGCCGTCTTGGGTTGTCGCTGGCGGTAAAACCCGCCGTCCTTGTGCTCGCAGCCCACGGCTCCCGCCTCCTTGTGGACGGGAGACTAACCGCTCGCGGGCTCGTTTGGCAAGAGGCACCAGCGGCGGAGGGTGCGACTTTTTCCGTCGGTCAGTTTTTTGCCAATTTTGCCCAGTATCGGTCCCAGTCATTGTTGGCGCGCGTGGTTCTGAGTTGAAGCATCGATTCCGCATTTGGAATCTTCCACCAAGCACCG
>VHCZ01000279.1 GCA_016871535.1 Verrucomicrobiota bacterium | reverse complement strand
TCGACCGGTGACAGAAGTGGTAACCTTGTGCATGGCTGCGCATCTCCCGGAGATCGAGCGGCGCTATGGGGTCGAAGCGGCTCAAGGGGACCGCTCTAGTTTGCCCTAGGACAGGCCGATGTCTCGGAGTCCGGTGTGTTGTTTGTCCCACTGGACGAAAGGACCGGCTGGCACGCCAAGGAGGAGGCGGTAGGAGATCCGCGCTGAAGAAGCGTGCCGAGCCGGTCCAAATTGGTTGAAACCTTGCCTTGGTGCAGATCCTTCAGGACGTTGGTAGCAGGAACCGCTACCGGATGCACGTAGAAGTTATTCACAATGCCCCAGGACACGCCGATGGCCGCTCGCCGGTGTGCTGACCCTACCCGGGGAAGCAGATCGCCACGGGAAACGCCTTTTGCCGGTAGGTCGCTGTTGACCTTGGCGACAGACATAGCTCATGCCGTGGCCAAGTTCTCAAGTTTCACCCCCGTACCGGTACTCGCCAACGCGGGAGTCTGACTCGCCTTGTACCGCCGGATCAATCGCCAAGCCCAAGCCAATGTCTTACCCGTGAACTCGAACGTCTTGAGGTAGCCGCCTCCCATGCCGCGCACTACCAGATGGGAATCCCTTCGTTGGGCGAGCCGCACCGCGTGTTTGGGGTTGCGGGTCTGAACCCACACAACGCCGGACACGGGACGCCAGGCGCAAAGGTCTGAATCACCAATCACGTGATTGAAGTTTTTCCGCTCGGAGGCTGTCAGTGTGGTTTTCATGAGTCTGCGGTTTGGGGATTCGCGCCTTTGGCCGGCTCGAAAGACTCGCAACGCAAGCCGTGATCGCGCAGCAGGCGCTTGAGTGCCGCACGCAGCCGTTGCTCCGGCGGCCTGGCATTGAATCGCGTCGGCCAACCCGGAAGAGCGCGCAGCGTCAGGGTGAACGTGTCGGGTTGCGGCGGTCGGGTCATGGGATTGTTACAGTTATCGGAGCTTCCGCTGTGGAAGCGCCAACAGCCGTAACGTGAAGTTCAACCGCCGTTACGCTTACTGGCGGTGGCAAACCTGAACCGCCAGAGGCCGTAACGCGAGCGCGGTAGGCTTTTTGACGGCAGGCATTTGAACAGAACTGGCCGTCACAGCGGTTTGCGCGAAATGCGGTATTGCAGACCGGACAAATCTTTTGGCGCGCTTGTTCCCGTCGTTCGCGTCGTTCGCGACGGCGACGAGTCCATTCATGCGAATGGAAATGCTCAGTCCAGATGGCGCCGGAGTAAACCCATTCGCCGCAGATTTGGCACTTTTTGCGACTACGCCCTCCTGGGCAGGCGCAGGTCCCCGTTGCTTCATCTATGGGCGACTTACAGGAGTAACAATTTTGCTGGCGGTTCATGTCAGTTCATTGGCGCTTTGCTGGCGTTCCTTCTTCGCCTTCGCTCTGGTTTTCTTTCCAGCCTTGATCTCCTCGAAGTCATCGGCGGGTAGTTCCGCCAGCAGTTGTGCCTCCGCAGACTCTTTCGGACTGAGACCAAGCTCTTTCAATGTGGGCGGAATACCCTGTGGGCATTCCGCTTTCTTCTTGTCCCTGGCAGCGTTCGCCCTCTCCGTCTCCCGGAGCATCTGACCCATCTTGCGCTCGGCTTCCAGGGCGTACGACCGGCAATGCTGGATGGCTTCCTCGCCCATGTCCTTCCGCTTTGCCCACTCGGCGGCGGTGAGTGCCAGGCTTTTGAGTTCCTTTGCCTTTTGGATCGTGTCCGCTTCGGCCAGCATCAGCGCGGCCTTGGTGAAAATAACCAGTGAATTTGTCTTCATCAAAAGCCCTTGCTGTGATCGGGCCGGGCTGGCACTACGGGGCCTTTGGTTCCTCCGGTTCGCCTGTCGAACTGTATCTGACGCTCCAGCCCTGACCGCCAATCCACGATTGGATTCTTCCCCCACATGCCCCCGTTGGCTCGGAGACTCAACAGGGCGCTCTTCATCTCCGCCGCGGTATAGTCCGCCCCGTTCTCCCTGGCCTGGGATAGCCACTGGGCCGCCTCTTCATCGGTCGGGAGGTTAGAAGACTCAGACTTAGACCGTCCCTTTGAGTGATCGGGGCGTGTCTGTTTCAGTTTGGCTTCGGCGTCCTCGCGTTGTGCTTGCATCCGCAGACTCAGGCAGGATTGCCAGTCGATGATCGGGTGCTTCCCCCACCTGCCGCCGCCAGCCCGCAGGCTTAACAGTGCCTTCTTCATCTCCGCCGTTGTCCAATCCGCGCCTCTTTCCTTCTCCTGGGCGAGCCATTTGTCCGCCTCCTCGTCGGTCGGGAGATTGCTAGGGATTGTTACAGGCCGAGGTTTATCGTCTTTCTTGGCCCTTTTCTCGATCTGCTCAGAATCGATTAAGGAAGACAAACCCTCCGGAGCGAGAGGGGGGGGGTGTTCCTTCCCTTCTTCTTCAATTCTTATAGTTCTTTGATTTCTTAAAGAACTACGCAAGTGAAGAGGCTCTTCACTTGCGCAAGGCTTACGCATTAATTGCGCAAGGCCCTTACGCATTAATTTCGCAAGGGTGTAGGTATTTAGATCGTTGCCTTTGGTTCCCTCGAGCTTCTTTCGCTCGATCAAAACGAAACCTAAACGCTCAAGGTCGGCCAGTCGCTTCTCGACTGTTCGCCGCCCGAGCGACGCCAGGTCCGCGATGTAGTTGATTGGCTTGCTAAACGTTTCCGATTGCTCGTCACTGGCAATCCAGGTTAGGGCAACGTAAACCAGTTTCGCCGATGCTGCGGAGCCGCGCTCCAAACCCTGGTTGATCCGCCAGAACGCGTCTTTGTGCTGCCACATCCAGGGGCCATCCTGTATCTCACGCTCATTCATAGAAATTCCTTCCTTTGCGCGGGGGAAAAAACCTTGCAATGCCAGGCTGGGATGCTACCTTAGCATCCTGGAGTTGGTTATCCCCCGTGGCCTGGCAGGGCGCGGGCTGTACTTCTTGGTCAGCGGTCATTAGACGCCTCCCTTCTGAAGTCTGACAAGAGCGTCGAGTACGCTCTTGCGATGGTAGAAAATCCGTCTGCTCCCTGGCAGACGAATGTAAGGCAAGATTCCCTTATCCCTCCAATTCCTGAGTGAGCGCGCGCTGGCGGGCAGCAGGGTTTCTCGGAGGGTTGACTCGTCGATGATTTCTGGGCCGCTGTCCGACCCGGCAGTTACGTGCGTTTGCATCGCCCTACGCTACACGTGGGGCATCACGCACTTTTGCAACTCTTGGGGTGACGAGTAGAACGAATTCAGGGAGCTAAAAAACGAATTCGCGGGGTGGAAAAACGAATTCAGCGGGTCAAAAAAGGAAAAGCAGTCGAGAAGAGACCGAAACCCGAATCAAACCCTATTTTTCGTCAGCGAAAGGTTTCTTACGTTTTCCTTGGCGGTTCTTGCGGTTTTGCTCCGATACGTGGTCTTTCCGCCAACTCAGGTAACAGGAGCCCAGGCCATACCACTGTTCATCATCCAAGCCGTCCGCTTTCAGTTTTGCGAGCCATTGCGCGGCAAAATCCAAATCGTCGTGCCCTGGGGGGCATTGACTGCGGAAATAATCGCGTAGGTTCTTTTCGCAGTCTGCGGGTGTTTTCGCTTTTACTACCCGGCGCAAGAATTCATTGAGCGTTGCGGGATGCCCGTGCTCTGGATTGGGAATGACCTTTCTCCAGGGGAAATACTCATCGGCCACAATCTCAGCCAGCTCCGTATCCCAATCTGCCAACATGACGGTTTTTTCTTTCGCGGTCGCCTTCGCGAATTTTTCGTGGAACTGAACGGCCTTTCGATAGAGTTGCGCGGCCTTTTGGATGGCTTGATCAAAGTAGTAATTCTCGTTCCGATGAAGGACTGCGGCAAGCTTGGCTAGTTCCAACGGCGGGGGAAGCTCGCATTCGCAGCGTTCAAGTTTCGGAGCCGTGCCTACCTTGTTCCTTCTCTTCCTTTTGTCGGCGCTCATGGGATCAGACAATGATGGGCCGCGCTTTGGGCGGCATGGCAGCGGTGCTGAATGCGGAGTGATCCAACACGCTGACTTTGCTCACGCTCTTGAAGCTCAGCACGGGAACAACGCTTTTGAACGTCACGGGCCGTCCGTCACAAGCGAACCGTTCCGCGTCCAGCAAATCGCAGTAGATGACCCGGCGCCAGCCGATGAAGTAGAACGGGGCATCCATAGGGCTTGGCCTCACTTCGTTGCCGCCGGATCGAGCGCAATCACGTTGTCCGCCTTCGCGGGCGCGACGTTGAACCACTCTTCCGCCTCGGCTTTCGTCGCGAGTCCCTTGTAATGCGCGTGGATCATCGCGGGTGAATTACCGGCTTGCACGGCGGTCAAATTCTCGTTGGCGTGCAAGGCGAAGTGATACGAACAGAAGCCATGACGCAAGCCGTTCCTCCGGGCCGGAATCTTCAATGAGCTACGGAGTTCGTCGAAAAGCTGGTGGTAAGTGTGGCGGTGCTGAATCCAGAGCGGGCCGGTGCAAGCGCGGTAGGGCGCAAGCCACTGGTCCAAGGCGTGACAGATGGTAACCAACCGACGTTGCCGCGTCTTGCTCTTGGTCACCGAAACCTCGATGTGCCCAGAGACGCGCCAGATGTCTTCCCAGGTCAACCGCATGGCCTCCTGTAAACGCACTCCGGCCAGAGCAGCCAAAGCGATGATGGGTCGCAAGTCCTGTCCGACGTTTTCCAACAGCGACCGAAGTTCTTTGGCGCTATAAAACTCGATCTCTTCAGGATCGGCCTGTTCGCGCGTCATGCCGTCCGCTTCCAGCAGTCGGTGATGGCGTCCCAGGTAGTCCTGGCGGACGCACCAATTCAGGAACATCCGAACCACGTTGCGGCGCTCGTTGCGGGTCTTCGGCGAAACTTCGGTGTGTTGGCCCATGTAGGCGTTCAGGAGTTCTTTGGTCAGGTCGCAGACGGCGGTGTTGGGGAATGTCCGCGCAAACTCCCGCAGCCACATGGCCACGTTGTAGGCGTAGCCGCGAGAAAGTTGGGGGCGCTTTCCGTCCCTGGCTTCGGTCTTGTGCCTGCGGCTTTCAATGAATTCCTCGGCCGCTTCCGAAATGTCCTTCCGCTTCACGCTGGCGACCGTGGAGAGATAGCCTTCGACCGCTTCGGACAACGCGATGCCGTTGAGTTTGGTTGCGGCTTCGCAAAAGGCTGAAATGCCCGCCAGGAGCGAAACGCGTTTGCCGGTCGCCTGACGGAAGGCGTCGAGACGTTCGAGCGCGGCCAGGGCGTCGCGGGATTGGCTTCCGGTCAGGCCGGCGGCTTGTGAGCCAGCGGCCAATTCGCGGACGATTCGTTCGGCTTCGGCTTTGGCCTCGCTGAACACGGCGAAAGTCCGAAGCCGGCGCTGGCCCGCCACGTAATAGGCCAATCGGTAGCGCGGGTATCGGCGGCTCTTTCCATAGATGGTCGCCTCCGCTTTGCGATGCCGGATGACTTGCGGGAACTTCACTCTCCTTGGTCCAGATTCGGCGGGATTCTGTGCCAAATCTGTGTCTGACTTTTTGAACTCCACGTCCGATTTTCCAAAATCTTCGATTTTCTTAGGAAAAATGGTCGGAGCGACAGGATTTGAACCTGCGACGTCTTGGTCCCAAACCAAGTGCTCTAGCCAGGCTGAGCTACGCTCCGAACCAGGGGCGCGAATCATCCACCCAAGCAGCCCCGTCTGCAACGTCTATTTCGAGGACGAGTTAACGACGACTCGGATGCACCGGGGCCAGGTCCTCTCTCTGCTGGGTGACGAAGCCAAAAAAACGCGGGGCCCGGCAAATCCGGGCCCCGCAATCCGTATGAGATTTGGGAATTAATAGCGATTTCGGCCACCGCCGTATCCGCCGCGACGGCCGCCGCCGCCACCACCACCACCCGAACGCTCCTCCTTCGGGCGGGCAATGTTGACGGTGAGATTGCGTCCGTCGAGCGAAGCCCCGTTGAGGGCTTCGATCGCTTTTTGCGCTTCCTCGGCCGTGCTCATCGTGACGAAGCCAAAGCCACGCGGGCGTCCGCTCATGCGGTCCACCATCAGGTTGGCTTCGACGACGGTGCCGTGGGCGGCGAACGCATCTTGGAGGTCATTTTCAGTGACGTTGAAGGAAATGTTTCCTACGTACAGTTTATTGTTCATGTGATGTTCTACTGTCTTAGACTAAACTTTGTTTTCTCCAGACTGTTCCCGACCGTCGGGTTTCAAATCATCACTGAACCGAGTTCACCTGAAGATTTACCATGCCTTGGAAGTGACAAGCCATCTAACAGACCCGAGAAAGCTGCCCGTTTTTCGGTGAATTGCAAGCAGTATTCGGAAAAATCTTGCCCGGCCTTTCCCTCCGTTCTCGCTCACGGTTCGCGGCTCAACAAGCGCACAAAGGCCACTCCCTGGTCTGGATAGTCCGTGAATGCGCCATCGACATGCGCTCGCGCGAAAAAAAGATGAAACAATTCATCCAGGGAATCGGCGTAGGCTGGCAGGGCATCCGCACGGAAGGTATAGGCATGGACCTGCAACTTCAGCTTGTGCGCCCGGCTCACCAAATCCGTGACTTTGAAGGAAGCCTTGCTCGTCCCCGTGACGACATGCTGGAGCGCCGGACCGATGCCGTCCGCGACTTTTGCGGCCTCCTCCAGACCGGCGGACGTCATAAGCCGATCGTAGTCGGTGGACGATTCCCCGGAACCGCTCGTGCCGATCAGTTGAATCAGATTGCCGCGGTAGCCCAGTTCTCGGCGAATGCGCTTGACTTCCTCGAAATCAAAACACTGAAGGTAAAACCGGTCGGTCTTGGCCCGGTAGCCGTATCGCCGCAGAACTTCGAGAACGATTCGGGAAATGTCCTGCCCTTGCTCCCGGTGCCAGGCCGGTCTCTTGATTTCGGGGTAAATGCCCGCGTCTTTGCCCGTGCTCCTGTTGAGGCCCTGGATCAACTGGAGTTCCTCTTCCAATGTCGGAATCTCAAACGCGGATTCCCACATTGGGAATCGGTTCTCGAAGACCGGTTTGCCATCCTTGGGATCGAACCGTTCCGTCACTTTAAGTTGCTTGATCTCCGCCAGTGTGAAGTCGATGGCATAGTAGCGGCCGTCCTGGCGCCTGCGATCCGTGAACCGTTTCGCCACGTCCGATACCGCGTCGAGGTGAATGTCGTGCAACACCACCGGCACGCCATCCTTGCTCAACACCACGTCCTGCTCAATGTAGTCTGCGTCCATCGCGTGGGCCATCGCCACGGCGGCCAGCGTGTGTTCCGGCAGGTACCCGCTGGCGCCGCGGTGAGCGATGACGATTTTCTGCGCCTGCACGACGGAAGGGAACATGAAGAAGAGAGCCAGTGCCAGCGTCGTTCGGGACTTCATGCGCCGATTCTGAGACCGACAGACCTTCCTGACAAGTCTGCCAAGCCATCGACATACTGTGCAGACCGTGGGATTGACGACAGATCGACCGGAGAACCGTAGCGCAGATTTTCAATCTGCTGGATCGCCGATTTCCAATCGGCAGGGCGCCGGCAAGTCCCAGCGGGCTCGGACAGAGAGACGCCCCGCAGAATACAATTCTGCGATACGGCAGAGTGCAACTCTGCGCTACGAGATCTGTCGTCCATCCTGCAGACCAACAGTGTCGAGATTTTTTGTCACGGGACTAAGTGGTCCATTTCATAAATACGCTCACGTGAGCGTATTTGTGGGACAGACCACTAAGTGGTCCGTTTCGTAAATACGCTCACGTTCGTTGCGCCCAATTTGGCCTGGGGCAAGGCGCGACGAGCGAGCATCCCCCGCCAGTGGGGCTGTGACCGAGGAGCAACGCAGCCCCAGGCAAAATTC
>VHCZ01000278.1 GCA_016871535.1 Verrucomicrobiota bacterium | reverse complement strand
GGCAAACGTCTCGTCCGAACTCGTCTTCATTCCGCGCCAGAGCCACATTTCGGAAATGGTCAATGTGCCGAATGAAGATGATCCGACCGCGGCAGCCGTCCGGAGATTCATTCTCGGTCGTCCTTAGCCCAGATCCATACAGTTCAACCGCGAATTCACGCGAATGAACGCTCATGAAATCATGAACTCAAAAGTCGCTCTCTGCCTTATTACCGTCGCTGCTGCGATGCCATGCGCGAATGGGCCAGCCAACGCCGCCGAGTCGCGTTCCTCCGGAAAACTGGTCCTGGTCGCGGGCGGAGGCACTGAGGGCGACGGCGCGCCGGCCGACCGCGCCAAAGTCACCAACCCGTTCGGCGTCGATTTCGACCGCGCGGGCAACATGATCATCGTCGAGATGAACGGGCACAAAATCCGGAAAGTGGCCCCGAACGGCATCATCACGACGCTCGGCGGGAATGGCGCTGCTGGATTTGCAGGTGACGGCGGCTCGGTGCGCGACGCCCAGGTCAACGGACCTCACAACCTGGCCATCGCGCCGAATGACGACATTTTCATCGCTGACACCTGGAACAGCCGCGTGCGGAAGATCGATGGAAAAATTGGAATCGTAACCACGATCGCAGGCATTGGCGGAAAAGGTTTCGGCGGCGACGGCGGGCCCGCCACTCAAGCGCAGTGTGGCCACATCTACTGCGCTTCGCTCGATCCGCAAGGGGAGAACATTTACCTCGCGGATCTCGACAACCGCCGCATCCGCGCCGTCAATCTGAGCACCGGCATCATCCGCACCGTTGCGGGCAACGGCCAGCGAGGCGTGCCGGAGGACGGCGCCGATGCCGTCGCGGTGCCGCTCGTGGACCCGCGTGCCGTGGCTGTAAGCAAAGACGGAACGGTCTGGATTCTGGAGCGGAGCGGCCATGCGTTGCGGAGCGTTGATGCGCGTGGGAAAATCCGAACCATCGTCGGCACCGGCCAGCGCGGCGCGAGCGGAGACGGCGGCGACGCGCGCCAGGCCACATTGAACGGCCCGAAGCACCTTTGTTTCGATCACGACGGCAACGTGATCATCGCCGACACCGAGAATCACGTGATCCGCAAGTATCTTGTGAAGGAAGGAAAGATCGTCCGCGTGGCGGGCAACGGGAACAAAGGCACTGCGGGATTAGGCGGTCCGCCCGACCAAGCTGAGCTAAACCAGCCGCACGGTGTTTACCTGCACCGTGACGGCACGCTTTACATCAGCGACAGCAGCAACAACCGCGTGCTGAAAATCGTCCGGTGATCTCCGAGGAAGGGAATATTTGACCACGGATGACACGGGTGGGCACGGATAAGAAAGGCTGGCCGATTCCGTCATCCGTGTGATCCGTGTAATCCGTGGTAAATAGCTCTCAGCCCCGCCGCGGCTTCAAACAAAAGGCAACGAAGAAAACGAAGACTTCGTGACCTTCGTTAGCTTCTGTTGAGAAATTCCCAACCGCGTTCAACCTGGGAGCCGCAGTGGAGCCCACGGAAAACACGAAAAACACGAAACCGCAACGGATCGACGACGGATTAGCTTTTACCGTTGGGTTAGGGCCAAAGACTTTCTCAAGCAGCTATTCTCCTTTCGTGTCTTTTGGCGTGTTTGTTCGATGTTTCCCCAAAACCAATCATCCGTAGAATGGCGATGGCCTCGGCGCTTGGAACTTGGGATCTCGCTCTGCTTCACGTTAGCTTCAGCGCTTCGGCACCAACTCCCAATGCGGTTGATTGTCTCGATTCCAACGACGCCAGGATTCCTCGGTGTTCTCGAAGAACAAGGCTTCGATTTTGATCGCTTCCTGAGGGCCATCACAAAAAGTCATCCGTGGTTGGAAATTTTCGCGTGATTCTCAAAGTCAGAGTCGATCCGAAGCTTTAGAGCAGGATTAAGATTATGATTAGGATTAGGAAACCAGCCTTCCAGTCTTCGGTGCGCCAGTTCGAGAAGCAGTGCGGCTTGACCCTCGTTCCGAAACACGGTTTCCTTTCCGCCACATTCGATGACGGCAGGCAAACATTCCCTGGATGACTTGCGCATAGACCGCAACGCACCCGAATCCAAAGCGCCCTGGACCTGGATCGTCTTTGGCCTGGTTTCCATCGCCGTCGTCGGTTCGCTGGTGGGCTGGCGAATGATGCGTCCGGCGGCGGCTGAAGTTCGCACGATCACCGTGCGCGAGACCGCCGCATCGGGCCAAAGGACGGTGCTCAACGCCTCCGGTTACGTGACCGCGCGGCGCCAGGCCACGGTATCCTCCAAAGTCACCGGCAAAGTCATCGAGGTGTTGATCGAAGAAGGCAAGAAGGTCACGAACGGACAAATCCTGGCGCGCCTGGATGCCTCGAATGTCGAAGCCAGCCTGAAGCTCGCTCAGGCGCAACTCGAATCCGCCCGCGCCGCTTCCGGCGAAACCAAAGCCCGTCTGGAGGAAGCCGAACTCAACCTCAAAAGGACCCGCGCGCTCGTCGCCAGCCGGATTTCCAGCCAGGCCGAGCTCGACCGAGCCGAAGCAGAAGTCAAATCCCTGAAAGCGCGCCTCGAACAGCAAACCACTGAAGTGTCCGTCGCGGACCGCCAGCTCGCGCTTTACCAACAGCAACTGGACGACACCATCATTCGCGCGCCGTTCGCCGGCGTGGTCGTCACCAAGAATGCGCAGCCGGGTGAGATGATTTCGCCGATTTCAGCCGGCAGCGGATTCACCCGCACCGGCATTGGCACCATCGTCGATATGGAATCGTTGGAGATCGAGATCGACGTCAACGAAAGCTTCATTAACCGCGTCACAGAAGGCCAGGCCGTCGAAGCCACGCTCGATTCCTATCCGGAATGGAAGATTCCCTGCAAGGTCATCGCGATCATTCCGACGGCGGACCGGCAGAAGGCTACGGTGAAGGTTCGAGTCGGCTTCGAGAAACTCGACCGGCGTATTTTGCCGGACATGGGCGTGAAGGTCGCGTTTCGCGGCGGCGGCGAAGTCCCGACGGCCAGCGCGAGCATCTCGATTCCGAAAGCCGCGGTGCGAAAGCAAGATGGGCGCGATATCACGTGGGTCGTTCAGAATGGACGCGTCGAACGGCGCGCCGTCACGCTCGGAACTTCCCGGAACGACGAAGTCACGATTGCGGCCGGCCTCGCCACCGGTGAGAAAGTTGTGGTCGAAGGACCGGAGAATCTGGCGGATGGCGGGCGCGTGCAGGAGAAGAAGTGAGATTCAAGACGAGCTCAACGACGACGAGAGACCGACTCCCAACCCTTCTTGGCGCATGCTCGGCGCAGGTAGGGACCCGTTCCACCGCGTCCCTGACTAATCCCCAACGCGCTATTGAACCAAGGACGGACGACGAGGAAACCCGACGCCGCGATATTCTCATCGTCACTCTCATTGTCTTTCCTTCGCCTCAAGCCTTAAAGTGGGACGCAGTGGAATGCGTCCCTACCCGCGCTTAGAGATTATGACTACCGACAAAGGAATCCTCGTTGAGGTCCACGACGTTGAAAAGACCTTTCGCCGCGGCACCGAAACCATTCACGTCCTGGAAGGGCTTAATCTCCAAATTCAGCAAGGCGAATTCCTGGCGCTGATGGGCCCGTCCGGTTCCGGCAAGAGCACGCTGCTCAATTTGATCGGCGGTCTGGATCGGCCCTCCAAAGGCACGATTCAAGTGGCCGAGGAGCGCATCGACCAATTGTCCGAGCGCCGTCTGGCGGCCTGGCGCGCGCGGCACGTCGGACTGGTTTTCCAACTTTACAACCTCCTGCCCGTGCTCTCGGCCGAGCGAAACGTCGAACTGCCGTTGCTGCTCACGAACCTTTCCAAGGCCGAACGGAGGAAGCACGTTGCGACCGCGCTGTCGGTCGTGGGCCTTTCTCATCGCACGCGACATTTCCCCCGCCAACTGTCGGGCGGCGAACAACAGCGCGTGGGCATCGCCCGGGCCATCGTGACGGATCCGACGCTCCTGCTTTGCGATGAGCCGACGGGCGATCTCGACCGCAAATCCGGCGACGAGATTTTGAACCTTCTTCAGGCGCTCAACCGCGAGCACGGAAAGGCGATCATCATGGTGACCCACGACCCGCACGCCTCCGCCCGCGCCAGCCGGACGCTCTACCTGAACAAGGGGCGGCTCAGCACGGAGAAGCCGGATTGACCGGAAAGAATGATTTCAACAAGGACCATCGGCATCGTGCTGAATTACCCATCGCCAGACCCGCATGAACAGGTAGCGGGCCTGAGTGGACTTTGGCCCCTTGACGTTTGTGTGAGCACGATTGATAGGCAATGGCGCGTGAACAACCGTTTGGCTGGGAATCTTCCTGACCTCGCCAACGACCAAGTATGCTTCGTTCAACGTCGATCTCCGAGTCGAACGGAGTCGGATTTCAATTGCCTCTTCATCAGGCTCCAGAGACCAGGAGATCCGCTGAATCGGAGCGCCACTTACTGAAAAAGTGCCGCCCGTCAATTTCATCGATACTGGACTGCGAGTTGCCTTTCGCCAAAAGGCGCGCGCAAGCCGTGAACGATTCGCAGCTCGCTTTCTCGATCTCTGGAAGGACAAAAGTCATTCAATCCCGCACGGACGCTGCTTGGAGAAAAGACCCTGCGCAAGAAACACCCAGCAGCGCCAGCAGCGGCAAAGGGACGCCAAAGTTATTGTCGAAACATCCGCGCTCGCTGGTCACCTCGGGAAAGCAGAAAAGCCATCAGATCCTGAATCTCATCTTCCCTCAGCGTGTTGAGCAAGCCTTCGGGCATCATGGAGACCTTGGACGGTTCGATGGATTCGATGTCCTGGCGCTGGACATTTTTGAAATCATTCGGCGCAAACATATTTTCGATCACCATCAGGTTGTCCCCGCTCAGATTGCCCACCCGGCCGGTGACCGTTTCGCCGTCCTTCCTCTTGATGACGATGGCGCCGTATTGATCGCTGATGACTTTGCTCGGTTCGACGATCGATTCGAGCAGATCCCGAATGCTGAAACGGCCCGCCACGTTCGTCAAATCCGGCCCGACCGCCGCGCCGTCCATGTCGAAGCGATGGCACGAGGCGCAGCCGACGTCGCCGAAGAGTTTGCGTCCGCGTTCGTAATTGCGTTTGCCCTTCTGGCCGCGCTCGACGATCGGCGTGAGTTCGCTGACGGACCATTCTTTCACGAACGGCCGCGCGGCCAGGATTTGGAGCGCGGTTTTCGTTTCGGGTTGCAGGTCGAGGATCGGTTTGAGCGCCGCCTTCTCCGGTTCGGTCAGGCTGGCGAGGGCGTCGTTTTTCATATCGCGCATGAACCCGCTCAAACTGGCGCCGCCTTTGAAGCTGGCTGCTTTCAAAAACCACCGGAAATACTCTTCCCGCAATGGCTGGGTCCAGCCCGACTTCAAGACCCGCAGGGCGCGGGCATACTCGAGTTGTTCCTCTTGCGTCGGCGCGGCTCGCAAAGCGGACGTGAGTTTGGTCGCAGCGCTCGGGGCTTCGAGATAGACGAGCATCTGCGCCAGTTCGGCGTTCAGTTCGCGCGTCGAGGCGGGAAACAACGGATCGAACTTGGCAATCAAGCGCTGTCGCGTCGCGTCGTCCAGCTTGCCAAACCGTGTGAACGCCAGCGTGTACGCGCGCATCAAATCGAGCCGGTCGCTCTGGCTGAGTTTTTTCCAATTGATCCGGTCGAGCGCGGCCAGGATGCGACCCTGAAGCGCGGTGTCGGGCTGTGGGTCGGCCGGCCTGCGGTGGAATTGATCCTTGCTGCTCACACGCGCCAGAGCCGCCAACGCGGCGATGGCGGTGCGCGGATCTTTTTCGTTCAGCGTCTTCTCGCGCCATTCGGAGGCGTCCTGCCATTCGAGAGCGACTCGCGCCGCGTAGCGCAAGGCGCGATCCTTGTGGCCGAGATATGGCCAGGCTTCTTTGACCGCCTTCGAGTCTTTGTGGCCGTGGAAGCTTTCGAGTTTGTGGCGCAGCGCACGTTCCTTGGCGAAACGACTGTCGCTCTTGCTCGGCGCGGTCGATTCTCTGCCGGTGTAAGTCACGCGATAGAGAGCAGACTGCGTTCTGCGCCCGCCAACTGCGAAATACATCGCGCCGTCGTTGGGATTGATGACGATGTCCGTCAAAGCAAGCGGCTGGCCGGTGACGAATTCTTCGGCGGTCCCCGTGTAACTCGCGCCGTCGGGGGTGAGGTGAACGGCGTAAAGCTTGCCGAAACTCCAGTCGCAAATGAACAGCGCTTCCTGATACTTCGCCGGGAATTTCGCGCCGTAACCGAACGTGACACCCGTTGGCGAGCCTGGACCGACGTCCACCACGGCGCCGAAGCTGTCGAGGGTGTAGGCCGGCCATTTGCCCGCGCCGCTGCGCCAGCCGAATTCCGCGCCGCTAATCACGTGATTCACGCGCGTGGGTCGGTACCAGGGGGTGTTGATGTCCCATTCCATGTCGGCGTCGTAGGCGAAGAGTTCGCCCTGGCGGTTGAAGGCGGCGTCGAATTCATTTCGGAACCCCACCGCGACCAGTTCCCAACTCTTGCCTTCGGGATCGGTTCGCGCGATCCAGCCGCCCGGTCCGAGCACGCCTCGCATAAATCCATTGCCGTCCCACATGCGCGGCAGGAGGTGATCTTCGCTCCAGTTCAACGGGATACGAGACGCGGCGTAATCGGTCAGCTTGGTCATGTTGCCGCAGACCAGGTAAAGGCCCTTGCCATCCGGCGCGAGCAGGATCGCATGAACGCCGTGCTCGCCGCCGCCTTCGAGCCGGCGGAGCAGTTTGACTTCGTCGTAACGGTCGTCGCCGTTGGTGTCGCGGACGCGATACAGGCCGCGCCCTTTCGGATTCTCATTCACCATGACGTAGAGGCTGTCGAATGCGTAGAGGAGGCCGTGGGCCTGGCCGATTTCCAGATCGATCGGTTCCGGTTTCACCGAATCAGCACTGCGGAGCGCGGGCGGCAGGATGCGGTAGAGCTTGCCGTATTGATCGGAAACGATGAGCCGGCCTTTCGGATCAACGCACATTGCGACCCAGGAGCCTTCCGTTCCTTTCGGGACCGTGTAAAGGAGTTCGACTTTGAAATCCTTGGCGACTTTGAGCTGGTTGATCGGAGTCGCGGAAGCGCCAAGGTCGTCGGCTGCAAAACAGGGCGCCGGAGTAAGAGCTAACGCACCCAAGAGAATGGAAAGCGAGAGTGGATATAAATTGTCAAGAGCAGGGCAAATTCGGTGTGATTGCATGCCCGAAGCATGGCAAGCGCGCTTGCGGGATTCAAGTGTTGCGATGGGAACTTTCCATGAACCGGGTAGGGACGGATTCCACTCCGTCCCTGACTTTAATCTGTGATCGAAAAGAAATTCAGGGACGCGGTGAAACGCGTCCTTACCAGTTCATGGGCCGTGCGCAGCACGGCTGTGAGGCCGTGTAAGTCTCCATGAAATCCGACGGTAGGGCTGGGTTGCCGCGCAGTCGGTCTTCTGTCGATTACGCTCGGAAAAACAGGAGGTTCGGGTCCGGGAAGTGGTCGTTCCGATTCCCCGCCTTCGCTGTTCTCTTCGTTGCCTTTTGTTAAAAACAGAAGCCGTATCAGGGAACGAAGAAGGGAACAAAGGCGAAGCTCGCTCCTTTGCTTAGGGTCTGTGCAAAAATAACTTCCGGTTTTGGCGGGAGCGCCGCCTGGCCGGATGCAAGGCGCGAGGAGGGAGCATCCCCGTTTTGGGGCTGTGACCGACGAGCAACGCCGCAGCCGGCCAGGCGCCGCCCCGCCCCGGAGGGCTGGGGCGATTTCGCTTTCTGGCTTCGTTTCTCCTCAGAGCGTGTCCGAAAATTCCGCGGGGTCCTGTTTTCGCGCCAAAGGCCGGATGGCGAGGCGCAACGAAGGAGAAT
>VHCZ01000277.1 GCA_016871535.1 Verrucomicrobiota bacterium | reverse complement strand
CGGCGCAACCCGAAGGGCGGCAGTTCTTTTTCGCCAGACTTCGTTGCTTGCTCCTTACAGATCCACTTCGGGATATGCTCGTCGCTCGCGCCTCGTCTGGCCGAAAAATCCCTTGCCGCGAACGTGAGCGTATTTATGAAATGGACCACTTAGCTTCCGCGGGCATCGGAGGACCCAATTTGCACAACCTATCTCGCCGAGGTCAGTTACTTCCTCCTTCCGTCGCCGCCAGGGGACTGAGTGGCTGCGATACGGCAGAGTGCAACTCTGCGCTACGAGCTTTGTCGTCCATCCCGCGGACCAAGCAGTAATGACAGGGTCTCGGCTGCGCGGCAGCGCAACGCTACCTTGTCACGGCTTGGCCGGAGCGGGGCCGGTGCTCGCCCGGATCACGATCGTCGCCGGGAGCCTTTTGTCTTCCGCGCGTTCCCCCTTCAACAGCTTCTGCATGGATTCCATCGCCGCCACACCCAGCCGGAACTTGGGCTGCCGGAGAGTCGTCAGCGGCACCTTGAAATGTTCGCTGACTAGAATGTTGCCGAATCCGACCACGGAAATGTCCTGGGGTATTCTCAATCCTTGTGAAAGAAACACGTTGGCCGCGCCGATCGCCGCCAAATCGCTCGCGGTCTGAACCGCGGTCACGTCGGTGCATTCCTGGAGCATTTGCAGCGCCGCTTTTTCGCCGTCTTCGATGCTCCCACCCGAAGTGAAGATCAAGCGGTCTTCCACGTTCAGGCCGGCTTCGCGCAGGGCGCGGCGATACCCCTCGGAGCGTTCCTGAGACCAGGGCGCAGCCGCGAGGCCGGCGAAGAACGCGATGCGCCGATGGCCGAGTTCCAGAAGGTGTTTCGTGGCTGAGTAACTGGCGGGCAGATCGTCTCCCGCCACGTTCGGAAACGGACTGCAGAACGGCGCCCGTTGTCCTAGAATCACCGTCGGCGTTCGGTTCTTCCGGATCTCTTCGTAAATGGGAGCCGTGGGCGCCAGCCGATACACGGGCGAAATGAACAACCCGTCCACGCGGCGGGAAAGGAGTTTTCTCAGGCACGCTTCCTCGCGTTCGGGGGCATTCAACGTGTGGGCCAGAATCAAATCGTAGCCGTTCTCGTGCGCGCGTTCCTCGATGGCTCGGGCCATCCGCGCGAAAATCGGGTTTGTAATCGCGGGGATGACCAGGCCGAAGAGTTTCGTCGTTCGCGTCCGGAGACCTTGCGCAAGGGAATCGGGCACGTAGCCCATTTCCTCGGCGAGGCTCCGAATGCGGGCTTTGGTGGCGGCAGAGATGTCGGACGCGTCGCGCATGACCTTGGAAACGGTCATGACCGACACGCCGGCACGCACTGCGATATCCTTCAAACGAACCATGGGCTGGCCGCAGGGAGCTTACGGTTTGGCCGGAACGCTCGACCCGCTCCAGTTCAGTTTGTGCCGGAGCGTTTCGAAAAAGGAAGTTCCCGTCAGGTGAATCAACCGCACCGAATGCCGGCTGCGGCGAATCGTGACGATGTCGCCCGCATTCAACCGCCGGTCGTCCTGGCCGTCGCCGCTGAACACCGCTTCCGGTTTCTGGCTGATGATTTTGACCCGGACAGTCGAACTCAGGTTCACGATCACGGAGCGATTCGAGAGCGTGTGCGGGCAGATCGGAGTCAGGGTGAACACTTCCGCCGTGGGATAAACCACGGCGCCGCCCGCCGCGAGCGAGTAAGCGGTCGAGCCCGTGGGCGAACTGACGATCAATCCGTCCCCGCGGTACCGGGTCAGCACTTCGTCATCGACGCTCGCTTCGATCTCGATCAACCGCGAGACCATGTGCCGGCTGATGACAAATTCATTGAGCGCGATGGTGCGGCTGCGTTGGCCCTGGCAATCCACGCCGGCTTCGATGAGCGCCCGCGATTCCACGCGGAAGTCGCCGCTCCAAACCTGCTGCAACGCGCGCGGCAAATCCCACGAGGGAACGTCGGTCAGAAAACCCAGCGCGCCCACGTTGATGCCCAGCAGCGGCGTTCCCGAACCGGCCGTTTCGCGCGCGACTCGCAACATGGTGCCATCCCCGCCAAACACGAGAACCAGATCGACTTCCGGCGTCAGGCTGGCCGCGTCCGGAAACGTCGGCGCGGCCAGTCCTGCCAGCTTCGCCGTCGCGGCATCCGTGAGGACGTCGCGTCCGCTGCGAACGATCAGTTTCGCCGCTTTGCGCACGACGTCGCGCGAATTGGCTTTGCCCGAATTCGCCACGATGCCGACCCGTCGGATCGTTTTATTGAGATTTTTCAAGCCACACCAGGAACTCTTTGTTTCCGGCCGGTCCCAGCAGCGGGGACTCGGTCGATCCGCGCCAGACCAGCTTCGGCAGCGCGCCGGTGAAATCACGCAGCTCTTGCAGCACGCGCGAATGAACCGCCGGGTCGGTGATCACGCCGGCGCCTTTGTCCGCCTCTGCTTTGCCCGCCTCGAACTGCGGTTTCACCAAAGCAATGATCTGGCCGCGATTATGGACCAGTCCAAGCGCCGCCGGAAGAATCTTTTGCAGGGAAATAAATGAGCAATCGATCACGACCAGATCCGCGGCGGTGAAGGAGGCGGGGAATTGTGCCGAAGTCAGATCGCGCGCGTTGGTCTTTTCCATCACCACCACGCGCGCGTCGCGTCGCAGCTTCCAGGCGATCTGCCCCTGGCCGACGTCCACCGCATAAACCCGCTCAACTCCATGCTGCAGCAAACAGTCCGTGAATCCGCCGGTCGAGGCGCCCAGATCAATGGCCACGCAACCGCGCGGGTCAATGTGAAAGTGCTGTAACGCATACTCCAGCTTGTACCCGCCGCGGCTGACGTAGCGTTCGGGGGCCTCGACTGTGACGAGGTCCGTCGCCGCCACTGGATCGCTCGGCTTGCGCGCGAGTTGCTCGTTGATGCGAACGGCTCCGGCCAGCACGGCGCGCTGCGCGCGTTCGCGGCTGTCACACAGGCCGCGCTCAACGAGGACCTGATCGAGGCGGGTTCGAGGCGATTTCATGTTGGAGTCCCGATAGTCGAAACCTCAACTGCCCCGTTGCGTTGAATTGAGCGAAGTGTGGGTAGGGCGAAGCGTGCTCGCTGAGCCGATCAACCACCGGCCACTTAACGGCTTGGCGGCTCGCCGGGACGGACTCGCCCTACCACCCCAATCGCCTAATTCAACAGCCGTTTTCACTTGCCCTGTGCCATGCGGGTTTGGGCATCTTTGAAGATGTTGTAGAAAAGGTCGTTGTCGGACGTGACATTCTGGACAATCTGCGGGAGCTTGTCCAGATCCGCCGCGTTGACGACGGCGTGGACGCTCTGTTGGAACGCCTGCATGGGATTCAGGGTTTGAAACGAACGCCCCAGCAGGAAACTGACCGCGTGCGGCCGCTGACTCATGGGCATCAACTGGAGCGAGATCAATGCCCGGTTCTCCAGAGCGGACGCGGCGTCGAACACGTCCTCCATCATGGCGATCTGATATGGAATCTGGGCGAAACGCGAAAGGAATTCGGCGTGCGACGGCGCGTGATGGACCTTGTAGCCCAACTGCTCCAGCACCTTCCGGCAGGCGGCAAGCAACTCGGCGGTGCTGATTCCCAGCAAAGGCGGACGATCCGTCGAACTGAGCAGCTCCAGATCGGCGGGCATACTATTTTAGCTTCAGCCCGGTCGGGGCCGGCGCCGGTTCGGCCTTTTTGGCATGCCCGTCTTCCTTCTTCATCTGGAGTTGAGGCAGATTCGTCGCCGCCTCGCCTCGTTTCTTCTTAATATTGTCAATCCCGCGGGTGACCGGTCCGCGCTTGCTGCAATAGAGCAAGGCCGTTTCTTCCGTGATGAGTCCTTGTTTGAAAGCGTCCAGGCAAGCCTGATCGAACGTCCGCCAGCCGAAAGTGTAGCTCGCTTCGATGATCTCGTAGAAAGTCTTGCCCTCGCTCTCGCCCATAATGATGCTGTCTTTCGTGCGCAGATTTGACCCCATGATTTCCAGAAGCGCGACCCGCCCGCCGCCGATTTTCGGCGCCAG
Organism: Verrucomicrobiota bacterium; assembly: GCA_016871535.1. Lineage (NCBI taxonomy): Bacteria > Pseudomonadati > Verrucomicrobiota > Verrucomicrobiota bacterium. Next base: position 3,875 of record VHCZ01000277.1, on the reverse strand, counting down.
GCGCTGGCTGACAATCCACCGGACGGTGTCGGCGAGACGGAGCCGGACCTGCTCCTGTTCCTCCTGCTCGAACATCAGATTGAAGAAAGCGTCGATCTTGGCCATAAGAACTTAATTCGACCGTCGCTGCTGTGTACCAAAACACGGTTTGAACTGCAAGCCCATGAATACCCTGGCTGAAATCATTCGGCGTGAGATCGCCCAATACGGCCCGATGCCGTTTGCTCGGTTCATGGAACTGGCGCTTTATCATTCTAGCCTCGGTTATTATGAGCGCGAGGCAGAAACCGTCGGGCGCGGGGGCGACTTTTTCACCAATGTCAGCGTCGGCAGCGTCTTCGGCGAACTGCTGGCCTTTCAATTCGCCCGATGGCTGGATGAGCTCAAGGTGAACCCTGCGGAATTGAACAACTGGCAGCCCGTGGCTCCACTTCCTCCCCACGAACCTGGGAGCGCCGGCATCCCTGCCGGCGCAGTTGAAGCCGTTGCCCTGGCCGGCAAGGATGACGGCGTTCCCAGTTCGCAGGTTCAGGGGTTCAATGAGCGGATGCGTTCGGAGAATTGTCTCCTCGCGAGGAACAAGTGGGGAGAGGATCGAGGAGAGGGGAAATCCTCTGAAAACGGCCCTCCTCTCCCCAACCCTCTCCTCCCTTTGCAGGGAAGAAAGGGAGAAAACCAGGTTCACCGCGAATCTCGTCTTCTCCTGCAAATTGTTGAAGCCGGCGCGCACGATGGGCGTTTGGCGTTGGATGTCCTGTCGTGGTTTTGCAGACACCGAGCGGACCTACTGACACAACTGGAGTACTGGATTTTGGAACCCTCGACCGACCGGCAACGCCGCCAGTCCGAAACGTTGCGCGAGTTCGACGGGCGCTTTCGATGGTTCAGTTCCTGGGAATCGATTCCGCCTCAGAGCATCCGCGGCGTCCTCTTCAGCAATGAACTCTTGGACTCCTTCCCTGTGCACCGACTCGGATGGGACGCCGGCGAGCGCCGGTGGTTCGAATGGGCTGTGAGCTGGGAAGAAGGACGTTTTGGGTGGGTCAAACTGCCAACCGGAAAGCACGCTCAAACAGAGCCAAGGCAAACGGTCAGCGGGCCCGTTTTGCCCCCGGAACTGGCAGCGGCATTGCCTGATGGCTTTACCAGCGAAATCTCTCCTGCGGCTGAAGCGTGGTGGACTCAAGCCGCCTCCCGGCTGGCTCGGGGCAAGCTGCTGACCATCGACTATGGCCTGCTGGCTGAAGAATTCTTCGCGCCGCACCGCGCCAACGGAACGCTCCGCGCTTATCATCGGCACCAAGTGAGTTCCGATTTGCTGGGAAGCGCCGGAGAACAAGATCTGACCAGCCACGTGAATTTCGGCGCGCTTCAACAGCAAGGCGAGGATGCCGGCCTGCGGACGGAAGGATTGCTCCCGCAATCCAGATTTCTGACCGAAATCGTGAAGCAAATCGAGCGGTCCCCGCAATCGTTCGCAACCTGGACCCCTGCGCGCCTGCGGCAGCTCCAAACGCTCGTCCATCCCGAGCACCTGGGGCGACCCTTCCAACTTCTCATCCAATCGCGCTGACACGGATAACTCTCCTCGTTCGTGGCGTCTGTGCTTCATGATATGGGGCTATTGACTGGCCGGCCGAATCGGGCCCCTTTTTATCTCTGCCAAGATCCTCGAAGCATGCTGATTGAGGAAACGAATCTCGGCTGGGCCAAGGCCACCGATTTCATTCGCCTCCGCTAACTCCATCAAGATCGCGCGCAATTCTTGATTCTGCGGATCAATCTTCCGCACCGCACCGCTCACCACAAGCAACGTCACAAAAGAGGGGTCAGCTTTGAGCCAGGCTAACAACGGAGTGACGGCTGGCTTCGCATCGAGTCCGATCCGACCAAGAGAGTCCGCGTCATGGCCACGAACGCGAAACTCTGCATCTTGCAGGGCGCGAATCAGAGCCGGAATCACCTCGACGTCATCCTTGTGGAAAAGATGCAGAACGGACGCTGCTCCCTTGCGCATCCGCCCATCGCTTGCATTTAGCTCACTTAGAAGGAGCGGCAGTGAACGCCCTCCAATCTCTTTGACTGCCATCTCGGCATTGATGCGGATGTCATTCTGGCCAAAATCACGAATTCCCAAGGTCGCAATGCGAAGGAAGCCATCGGAGATCAGACTCTCGTAATCCAGTTCGAGCAGGAGAAGGGGAATGGCATTGGTGCCGATTTCGAGCACGCGCTGCAGAACTGGATCGTGCGCTCCGAACCCTCCCGACGGCGTATCACGGCGTGGATGGCGTGTGTATTTCTGCACCCAGTACTTGACCGATCGGCCGTCGTACCGCGGTCCGGAGGTTTCAGTTCTCGATTTTTGGAGCCAGACAACAATGGCCTCCAAAGCCGGGAGAGCAACGAGGAGTAAGCGGTTGCGCATGCCCTTTCGAACGTTTTTAACGATTTAACGCCTCCAACCGTCGCATCTGCCATTGATACATCTCCGTCGGCGCCCACTCTTTGAAGCGACCCAGGCGGTGGAGCACTTCCGGATTCGCGATCGACCGCGGCAAGCCTCCCTGGCAAACGCGGACGGCTTCCTCCGCCGCGCTGACTTTCAGTTCCGCCTGGGATTCCTCCGAATACCACGCGACGTGATCGCTCAAGATCATGCGCGGATGAGTGCGAAGCGGAGAATTCGCCTGCGGCGGTTCCTCTTCAAAGACGTCCAGCGCCGCAAGCGCCAGATGACCGCGGTTCAAGGCGCCCAGCAGCGCTTTCGCATCGACGACCGGTCCGCGCGCGGTGTTGACCAGGATCGCGCCCGGCTTCATCTGCGCGAATTGCGGTTCGCTCATAAGGTGCCGCGTCTCGGGCAGCAATGGCACGTGCAAGGAAACGTAGTCGGACTCGCGCAACAACGTCTCTTGATCGACGAGCCGGACGCCCAGTTCCTGCGCGCTCTTCGGGTCCACGAAGGGATCGCTCGCCAGCAAAGTCATTCCCCAACCGGCCAACTTGCGCGCGACGGACTGGCCGATGTTGCCCAGCCCGATCAGACCAAATGTTTTGCCTCGCGTGCAGAAGACCGGTGCGGGCGGATTCGCATCCCAACCGCCGCCCACCAGCTTCTGATGCGTCTCCACCACACGGCGGACGCACGCCAGCCATAGGGCCACCGTGTGCGTGGAGACTTCATCGAGGCAATACAGCGGCAAATGGCCGACCAGAATGCCCGCCTCCGTCGCCGCGTTCACGTCGATATTATCGAACCCCACGCCGTAGCGGATGAGAATTTTGCAGCGGCGGTAAGTCTTGATCATAGCCGGCGTGATCTTGCGCCAGCGCACCAGGATCGCGTCGGCCTCCGTACAAAGCCGGTCTTCCTCCGCGTCCGAAAGCTGGTCGCCATCGAAAAACTCCCCGCCCGCTTCCGTGACCACTTTCCGTTCTGGTTCCACGCTTGGGTAACCGTGCTTGACCATTACAACTTTGAATTTTGCCATGTGCGTTTCCTTCCGGTTAAATCCTGATATCCAAAACTCGAATACCGAACTTCGAAACAAATTCCAATGACCAAAGCAAGAACTATGAGAAAGCTTTCCATGAACCTGACGGTAGGGCGAGCCTGTCCCCAGCGAGCCGAGTCGGACGTGTTCCAAGCGCGTGGAGCGGCTCGCCGGGACGGACTCGCCCTACCGGGCTCATGGCGTGTGAGAATGCTAATCAGGCCCAGGCAGCTTTCCACGAGCCAACCTACCCCTTCGCCCCTCCTGAGAGGGGAAGGGGTGGGTTCATGCGCCGCGGGCAGGACACCGTGGCCATGGCACCTTTCCAGGAACCTCGTCCTGGCATGGGTTCTCTTGGCGTTCCATCCGCTGTCCGCG
>VHCZ01000276.1 GCA_016871535.1 Verrucomicrobiota bacterium | reverse complement strand
CCTGGCCGGCTGCGGCGTTGCTCGTCGGTCACAGCCCCAAAACGGGGATGCTCCCTCCTCGCGCCTTGCATCCGGCCAGGCGGCGCTCCCGCCAAAACCGGAAGTTATTTTTGCACAGACCCTAAAGCCGGGATTGCAGGCACCGTTCTTACTGCTTGGTCCGCGGGATGGACGACAAAGCTCGTAGCGCAGAGTTGCACTCTGCCGTATCGCAGAATTGTATTCTGCGGGGCGTCTCCCAGTCCGAGCCCGCTGGGACTTGCCGGCGCCCTGCCGATTGGAAATCGGCGATACCGCAGATTGAAAATCTGCGCTACGGTTCTCCGGTCGATCTGTCGTCAATCCCACGGTCTGCACAGTAAGGACCACTTTTTCTCGTCATTCGGAAGGCTCGCCCGTATCCTCCGTTCCAACGCAAACGACAACCGCCAATGTGAGAGAACGCCATTTCATGAATATCGCAATGAAGACCGTGACCCGCTTTCGCCATTCCTCAGAATCTGCCCCCAGGCCGCCTTCAAGAGCGCCGGCGCTTTCCCCAAATCCGCATTCCGCACTCCGCACTCCGCATTCTCTGCGGCGCCGTTTTGCCTGGCGCCTTTCCGTCGCAGTGATCCTGGTGGCGGCAGCTTTCTCCCCTGCCCTGCCGTCGTCTTTGCACGCCGCGCCAGTCTTTCAAGGCGCGGACACCTTATTGCGCCCGAAAAACTACCGCGAGTGGGTCTTCGTGGGCAGTTCCATCGGGCTCGAATACAGCCCGGAAGCTGACAAGCAAAAGTCCGGCAAGTCCGAATACAAGAACGTCTATATCAACCCGGCGGCTTATCGGCAGTTTGCGAAAACCGGAAGATTTCCCGAAGGGACGATTCTGGTTCTTGAGACCGCTTCCTCCGAGACGAAAAACGAACCGGGGCTGCAAGGCTCGTTTCAGAAGGAATTCATCGGCCTGTCCGCGGCGGTGAAGGACCGCAAACGATTCAAGGAAGGCTGGGCTTACTTCCGCTTCAGCGAAGGCGCCGGCAAACTGAAACCTTCCGCAAAGCCCGCCGAAAAAAGCGCCTGCTACGACTGCCATCGCGACAAAGGCGCGACCGACCACGTCTTCACTCAATTCTATCCCGTGCTTCGGGCGGCGCCGGCCAATAAGCCGTAAGGATTCAGTCTCAATTGGGGAGCACACGCGCCCTCGCGTGCTGTGGTTGGCGCCCCCGCCGACCACATTCAGGCGGACCCAAGCGTCTCTGTCCATGGTTTCATCGACGATCCGACCGGCGAGGGCGCCGGTCGAAACACGCGAGGGCGCGTGCGCTCCCCATCGACACATCAATAGCCACCGCTATCACCCAGAACTCACCGAGCGAGGTTTCTCTCCATTTGCTCCGTTTGCGGACTTCCTTCGCGTTGATGATCGTGGCCCGTGGTCTCGAAAGCGCCGATGAGCACGGAAAGAGCCAACCCCGATAGCAGCGCGATGGAGAGCTTAACCCGGTCGTGGGAATGGAACTGCAACTCCGGCAGCAAGTCGCTGCTCGCGATGCACAGGAACGTGCCCGCCGCAAACGCCAACGCGGCGCCCAGGTAACGCCCGGCTTCACCGGAGAATTGGGCCGCGCCAAAATGGAAAAGGAGCACGCCCAAAGGAATCGCCATCGCGAACAGCCCGTTCACCAGATGCCGCGAAAGCCGGGACGACCCGCCCGCCGCCATCAAAGTCCCAATCGCCATCGCGTCGAAGGGCTTGTGCAGGATGATCACCAGAAACGTGCCGAGTCCGAGCAACACCGGCGCCGGAGTCCCCAGCGAATCCGCGTGAACGCTGGAGGCCAGCGCGAAGCCGTCGATCAACGTGTGCAACGTCAAACCGAGCGCCGCGCCGGTCCACGTCAGCTTCGAGGCCGAGCGCTCGGCCAGGGTCAAGGACTCTTCATGATCGTGGTCGTGGTGATGGTGGTGATGCTGCGCGTGATCGTGATCGTGGTCGTGCTCATGGACAACCATTGCCTCCGCTGAAGGATTCTCCGACGCTTCCTCTCCCGAGACATCGTGATGATGGAAATGGAAGAAGCGCTGGATGAAAAACATGATCAGGAAACCGCCCAGCATCCAACCCGCAATCCAGTCAATTGCCGGGGAATGATCCAGCGCGTGCGGCAGCAAGTGCAGCACTCCCACTCCCAGCATCAAGCCGGCGACGAAGCTTGTCGCCACCTGCATTTTCGTGTGTGTCAGCCGCAGGAACAGCGGGATCCAGCCGCCCGCTAAAGACGCCAGCAGGATCAAACCGCAATAGATTGTCAGAAGTACGCCCGGAGCCATCGCGCTCTTCTTCTCCGCTCTGTCTGATTTTGGCAAAGGAAAACTGAGCGGCTCGCAGGCTTGGCATTTCCTTCTGCGAAGGTGGGGCGAGACTCCCGCTGAGCCAATGCCCTCGAGAAAAGCTCGGCAGGAGCGTCGCTCCACCGTCCGGTTACTGAGGGGGGCAACCGGGCGGAAGAGCCATGCTGATAGATCGAAAGTTCTACAAGGAATTCAACCGATTGATTTCGTGACAATCGTTCCGGCAAGACGAATCATCTGCGCGTTCCAATTGCCAGCCAGCGCCAGGTGAACCGTGCGTCTGCCGATTCGTGCGAACGCAACGCGGTGAGCCAGGTCCGGCCCAGGGCACCAGAATGACCATGAGCAAACTTTCTGTGCATCTGCAAAGACGATTGAAAATGAAAGGAGAACTCCCATGAAATCACTTCGGCCCCTTGGCTTCTTCGATCGGCCTCTCGGCGGAATCGCCGCGGCATTGATCTTCGCTTTGCTCGGCCAAGTCACGAGCGAGGCCGCAAAAATCCTCTTCATCATCAATACCGTCGTCGATCCCGTGACGACCGCCAACGCGCATGACCAGGAAGTTCGCGACCGCCTCGTCGGACAGGGTCACACCGTGACCTTGGCCGATGACACCACGGTTACTCCGGGCGATGGCTCGGTGGTGAGTTCCTCGGCGTTCCCCTTGACCATCGGACGCGAAGCGATGCTGATCGCCACCAACGCCACCGTCGGCGTGGACGAAAATCGCGTCGCAATTTGGGCGTACGACACCGGAGCCCGCCTCGCGGACAACACCACGGTGGTGCCGAGCCGTCGCGTGGCATTCTTTTTCAACGCCACAACGGCTCCCGGCTCGTACAGCGATGTCGCGTATGCTTTGTTCGACGCCGCTGTGAAATGGGCGCTGGAGAGCGCGCCGAAATCGCCGCCGCCCACCGTCACGATCACCAGCCCAGCTGCCGGAACGACGTTCCCTGCGGGAGGTCCGGTCACCCTCGCCGCAACGGCGTCAAAAACAGGCGGCGCCATCACCAAGGTCGAATTCTACCAGGGCACAACCAAAATCGGCGAATCGACCCAGAGTCCATACACCTTTACCTGGAGCAATGTTCCAGACGGTCGATACTCGCTGACGGCCAAAGCCATCGATAACGCAAACGACTCGGTATCTCGAGCGAAGTCAGCATCGTCGTCGGAACCCCGCCCGCCGAAGTGCTTTTCGTCATCGGCGGACTTCCGGGTAACGCCAGTGAAACCGCCCTTATGGCTCGCTTGCGCTCGTCAGGATTAATCGTCACCGCCTGGGACGACGACAGCCCGCTGCCCGCTGGCGTCAACGACCGAGCCTTGATCATGGTGTGTTCCACTTCGGGCTCCGGCAATATCACCAAATACCGGGATGTGCCTGTGCCGATCATCAATTGGGAATGGGCCGCGTACGATGGCCTGGGCATGGCCGAAGCCGACGGACAAACGATTGACAACAGCGAAACTCAAATTGAAATCGTGGATGCCAAGCACCCGTTGGCCGCCAGGTTCCCGGCCGGCGTGCGCACAGTTTTCTCCGCCCCGGCCGCGCAGTTCGCCTCCGCTGAGCCCGTGCCCACCGCGAAGCTTGTCGCATTGGCTGCGGATGGTTCCGGCCGCGCTGCACTCTTTGCGTTCGAAAAGGGGGACGCCTTGTCCGAAGCGGCTGTTCCAGGCCTAAAAGCCCCTGCGCGGCGCGTAGGATTCTTCTTGGGAGGCGACACGTTTAACGGCCTGAATGCAGACGGACTGAAACTGTTCGATGCCGCGCTGAGCTTTGCCTTGAATCGAACCCTCGGCGGGGCAGCGCCCAAGTTCGCTCCAGTGACGCGCCAGGGAAACAATCTCACGATTTCATGGACTGGAACTGGGAAGCTGCAGCAAGCCGATTCCGTGACCGGTCCATGGACCGACGCGCCCGCCCAAACCAACCCCCAAACGGTCTCGACCGCTGCCGGAGCGAAGTTTTTTCGCATTCGTCAATAAGTCATCTTCCTCCTCGGTCGGGAACTGGTGTCCCCCTCGTCGCCCGGGCATTCTGCGGCGAGGGGGACCATTGTTTGTGAGATCCCATTGGTATTCCTCTCAGTTGAGGGTGGGGCGAGGCTCCGGCCGCTGGCGGCGGCGACGGTGGAGGTGGCGGCGGTGGCCGGCGTTTTCTTCCACCAAAGATTCCACCGATGGCTTTGGCGATCGGCGAGAGAAACGGAAGCAAAGCCATCGGCGCGCCGATGCCGGGCGGCGGCATGGGACCAAACCCTCCCAGCGCCATGCCCAGTCCCATGGGCGGCATCGGCGGCTGCATCATCATCGGTGGCGGTCCGAAAGGCGAAGGCGGAGTGTAAGGATTCATGACGTGTAACTGGTTCTGCGCGGCTTGTCCGAGCGAACGCAGGAAGCTTACATCCATCACGTTTATCATCTGGCCGACCAACGCAAGCTCTCCCGGAGCACGATCAATCAAGCGGTCAATGCGTTCCGGTTTTTCTACGAGCACGTGGTCCATCGGGAGGTGGAGGCGTTGCGCCGGGCGTTGCCACACGGACCGAAGACCATCCGGCGTCCGCAGGTCTTCAGCATCGAAGAACTGGAAAAGCTCTTCACGATCGGCGCTCCGCATCCCAAGAATCGGGCCTTTCTCATGACGGTGTATGGGGCGGGGTTGCGCCTCAACGAAGCCTGTCATCTGAAGTTCGAGCATATTGATCGGGCGCGGAAGCAAATCCGGGTCGAGCAAGGCAAGGGCCGGAAGGATCGTTACACGCTGCTGTCGCCGCGCTTGTTGGCCGAACTGGAAGCCTATTGGAGAGTGTGCCGGCCGCGACAGTGGATGTTTCCCTCCAGCCGTGACCCGGAACGTCCGATGCTTGATGGCACCGCCCAGAGGATGTATTACGCGGCGGTCCAACGGGCGGGCTTGCGGCGCAAAGGGGGCCTTCATGCCTTACGACACTCCTTTGCCACGCACTTGCTGGAAGCGGGAGTGGAGCTCACGGTGTTGCAGCGGCTGTTGGGCCACGCCAGTGTGTTCACGACGATGATGTATCTGCACGTGCGGCAGGAACGGCTGGCGCAGATTGCCGGGCCCCTGGAGTTGTTGGACCTCCGTTCGGTGCTGGCCCAGCGGTGAACGTGCCCACCGTCCCGAACCTGGGGGCGGTGTTACGGAGCGTGCTGGAGCGAGGGTTGCTCAAAGTTTGCGCGGCTCACCGCAAGATCCTCGGCGCGCTGGCCGCCTGTCGCACCCCGGCCCTGGGAGGTCATTGGTATCGCTGCACGCAGTGCGGGCAGGAACACTTCGTGCCGCACTCCTGCCGCAACCGGCATTGTCCCCAGTGCCAGGGTGCGGCGGCACTGGCGTGGCTGGAGCGTCAAGAGGCGGTGTTGCTGCCGATTCCGTATTTCCATCTGGTGTTCACGCTGCCCCATGCGCTCAATCCGCTCATCCGGCAGAACCGGCGGGCGCTGTTGAATCTGCTGTTTGCCGCCGCCAGCCAGACGCTGTTGAAGTTTGGACGCAACGAACTGCAAGCCCAAATTGGGCTGACGGCCGTGCTGCACACTTGGGGCCAAACCTTGGTGGACCATTATCACCTGCACTGCATCGTCACCGGCGGGGGGCTGGCGCTGGAGGGTTCGGGCTGGGTGAAGTCCTCGGGCCATTACCTGTTTTCGGTGCGGGCGCTGAGTGAAGTCTTCAGCGGAAAATTTCGCGCGGGCGTGCGGGCGCTCTACGAGCAGGGGGCGCTGGAGTTTCACGGACAACTGGCGGCACTGGGAACCCCGGAGGCCTTCGCCCGGTTCCTGGGGGAACTGCGCCCGCAGAAGTGGGTGGTGTATGCCAAACGACCCTTGGCCGGTCCCAAGCAGGTGCTGGCTTACTTGAGCCGCTACACGCATCGGGTGGCGATTAGCAACGCGCGACTGCGGGCCGCCGCCGACCAGACCGTCACCTTCGCTTACAAGGATTATGCCGACGGCCATCGGCGCAAGACCATGAGCTTGGGGATCGAGGAATTTGCGCGGCGGTTCTGTCTGCATCTGTTGCCGGAGCGGTTTGTGAAAATCCGACACTACGGGCTGCTGGGCAATCGGGACCGCCAGGCGCGGATCGAGCGCGCTCGCCAGGCTCTGGGCGTGACCGAGCAACCCGCGGCGCCTGCGACCGAGGCGGTCGCCGTTCTGGGCGAGGAAGCTCCCCGGCTGCGCTGTCCGCACTGTGGGGCCTGGGCGTTGGTGTGGATAGCCGAACAGCCGCCGCTCCGTGGGCCCAGGCCGACGGTGGAGATTAGAGATTCGTCCTGAAGGGCCGCCGGAGCCCGTCGATTTGAGGATGCGAATAAAACGGTCGCCAGGGGACCGGGGCGAGGGCTTTGTCCCGCCCACTTCCGCCTGCGGGGATTTTCAGACTCCGGGCCCGTGGCGACCGCGGTCCAAGGCGTTAAGGTCCCCGGCTGGTGCGGGGAAAAACCAGGGGAGCGAACGGTTCCGGAAAGGGAGGTCCGCTTACTTTCTCCTGTGAATCGGCGACGCGGGCTCAGCGGTTCAGTTCAACAGGCAGCATATCGGTCCTGCCGCAGGCCAACCCTCTGGATGTTCTCCTGGCTTGCGGGCTGCGGCATGACCGATACACTGCTACACGTTCGGCGTAATCCTCATGCGCATCCCGATTCTGATCGCCGCTGTTTCGGTGCTGCTGGCGTCTGCGAGCTGCTCGCGCGCTCCAGTCCTCACCATCAAGAATCAGTCGTCCCTCACGCTCAGCAACGTTGTCGTGTCAGGCACAGGTTTCTCGGAGCGTATTGCCAGTATTCCGGCGGGTGGCGAGCACCGGATGCGCGTTCGACCTCAAGGCGAGTCTGGAGTCCGGATGGTGTTTGATGCGGGTACGCAGCGTGTGGATTCTGGCGCGCAGGGGTACTTCGAGGCGAGCGGAGGTTATCGTATCACAGCGACCGTCGGGACGAACCTGAGCGTTTCGGTTTCTGAGGAGTTGCGGAAGTACTGATATGACCAGAACGCTGAACCAGGTCACTGGAGCGAACGCGGGCGGGCCGCGTCAGTTGCCAATGCGGACGCGCTGGGCCGCCCGCGTCGCTCAGTTCTGTCGTTAGGCGACACCACCCACATCGTATGAACATTGTCTTACTCGTTTTACTTTGTGGCATTGTGCTGGGGATTCCACTGAGCTTTTTGCTCTTTCCACGCAGTAGATTCCCCCGTGCTCTGGCTGCGCTCGTTCTCATCGGCCTAGCCCTCTTCAGTATCTACGGATTCTTGGCTTCCTACGAGTATTCCGAGGCCGCCAAGCGGTTGCCGTGGCAGATAGGCTACGGAGCGCTTGGTCTTGTCTGCCTCAGTGGAGCAGTGGTTGTTCTGCGCCCTCGGCGGCGCGGCAGCCCACCGAACAGCACCGACACAGCACGTTGACGGTATGGACGTAATGCCGCCTAACCCCTATCAAGCCCGCGCGGTCAATAGGGAAAAACATTCCGTGACGAAGATTTTTTTCTTCGTCTGGCGTTCCTCAGAACGGGAGGTCCGACTTGATTTCCAGTTGTGCAGCTTGGAACGTAGTCGTTGAGCAACGGAGTTCCAGCTAAACACCAGGAGTTGTTCCTCCCAGGGATCGCG
>VHCZ01000275.1 GCA_016871535.1 Verrucomicrobiota bacterium | reverse complement strand
GCGATGTTGGCGCAGGCGAACCTGCTCCCGCAATCGGCGCTGAGATTGTTGGGTTAATCCTCCTCTCGGACCGGATCAACCGGCCCAAAAAACAAGGGCGGCGCCTTCGGGCGCCGCCTTTTTTGTTGGTGTTCTCCCTCTCCCAGCGGGAGAGGGTTGGGGTGAGGGAGAATCGTCGGTGCTTCCAAGGTCGTTGATTTGCCCAACGCATTCACGCTCACTCTGCAACATCGAGTGTCCGCTCCTTTTCACGACGGTAGCCACTGGAAATAGCGAACCCCTCGTTTTGTTTCTCACAACTGATCGATCTTCGCAGCAAGCACAAAATCACTTTCCGTGAGACCATCGACCTTGTGGGTCCAGAGGGTGACTTTCACCTTTCCCCAGGCGAGGTAAATGTCCGGATGGTGGCCAACGGCTTCGGCCAACTCACCAATCTGGTTGGTGAAATCCAGAGCCTGTTGAAAATCTTTAAACCTAAACTCCTTCTCCAGGTGATGCCTGTTCACCACGCGCCAACGTCCGCCAAGCCTTTTTTGAAGATCAGCCAGCGGTTTGCCCTTTAACGGAGGCACTCCGCCTCGACACGGAACGCACTCTTTTGCAGCCAGTTCGCTCATAGATTTCCTCCAACTTTTTTCGCAACGGGAGACCTACACCTTCGGTTCCCAACCCGGACGATATTCGCGGCTCCAGAGTCTGGCGGCATCCTCGTCGCCAACGATTCGGCGCGATTTAGGATCCAAATTGAGCGTGCGGCCAGTCCGGAACGCGATATTGCCCAGGTGACACAACAACGTGCTCTTCTGACAGTCCTCAATGTCCGAATTGGGCTTCTTCCCTTCGCGAATGCATTCCAGGAAGTTCGCGAAGTGCACGGCGTCGCCTCCGCCGCGATTGCTGATCGACCGCAGTTCTTTGCCGGTCAGATCGTAAATCTTGATCGTGTTGCCCGCGATCACCAACGACCCGGTCTCACCGTAGAAATGGATGCCAAATTGCTCCCCTTCAAAGCCCCGGGGATGACAACTATGGCTCTCCCAGGTCGCGCCTTTGTCGCCGAAATCGTAAGAGGTCACGTACGTGTCCGGCGTTTCTTGATCGTCCTGATAGTGGTATCGGCCTCCACCGCAGGTGACGCGAACCGGGCAATCCACGCCGAGCCCCCAACGCGCCACGTCCAGAGCGTGGATGCCGTTGTTGCCGAGCTCGCCGTTGCCCCAATGCCAGTGCCAGTGCCAGTTGTAGTGGACCAAATTGTCCTTGTACGGCCGTTCCGGCGCGGGACCTTGCCAAAGCCTGTAATCGAGCCAATCCGGCGGGGCTGTTTGCTTGCCGCGGCCGATGGAAGGGCGGCGATTGTTGTACCAGGTTCGGGCGAAGAGCGCTTTGCCGATTTCGCCCGCGTGCAATCGCTGGATCGCTTCGATCACGCCGGGCCAACTGCGCCGTTGATTTCCCATTTGCACGACGCGTTTGTGCTTTCGCGCGGCCGCCACCATCCATTCGCCTTCGCGCGGATTGTGGCTGCCGGGCTTCTCCACATAGACATGCTTGCCCGCGGCGCAGGCGAGAATCGTGGCCGGCGCGTGCCAGTGATTGGGCGCCGCGATCGACAGAATGTCCACGGCCTTATCATCCAGAATCTGCCGAAAGTCCGTGACGCCGTGAGGGCGCTTTTCCTGTCTTCGCATCACCGCCGCCGCGGCTTTTTCCAGCGCGCGGCTGTCCACGTCGCACACGTAAGCGATCTCGGTGTTCGGCAGCGAGGTAAAGGCTTCCACGTGGGCCATCCCGCGTCCGTTTGTGCCCATTACGCCGACCACGACTTTTTTGTTCGGCGATTCGGCGGCTCGGACCGAGACTGCGGGCCGCAAGCCCGCCACGATTGCGCCTGCCAGACCGGCCTTTTTCAGGAATTGCCGACGATGAAGGGCATTGCTCATACACATCAAAAGTTGAAGTTCTCGTTTCGGAGTGAATGCAACCTAATCCCTGGGGTGAATTAGTCGAGAAAACAGTGCCCGCGTTTTGTTCTTTTACCAGAGACCTTTTCAATCTATCACCTCCGCCGGGGCACGCAGGACAGAATACCTCAGCCAAGTATGAGCTGGTTTTACCGCCGCTTCGTGCGTCCGGTTCTCTTTGAACGGGATTCCGAATCCATCCACGACTGGACGCTCCAAAGACTCGCGTCGGTCAGTCGAAACCGCATCCTGTGCGAGGCCGTTGCGGCTTTCTTCGATCCCCCGGAATTGCCCGTCCGGCTCTGGGGACTTTCTTTCCCGAATCCGGTCGGCCTCGCCGCGGGCATGGACAAATTTGCGGCGGCGCTTCCCGCGTGGACGGCGCTGGGATTTGGCTTCTCGGAACTCGGGGGAGTGACCTGGCACGCGCAGCCGGGCAACCCGACGCCGCGCTTGTTCCGCGCCATCGCGGACGAAGCCTTGATCAACCGCATGGGATTCAACAATCCCGGCGCCGAGGCCTTGGCGAAGACATTGTCCGAGTGGCGTGGGGCACGCGGCAGGCCCAAACATCCGGTCGGCATCAACCTCGGCAAATCCAAAATCACGCCGTTGGACAAAGCGGCCGGAGATTATGCGGCGTCGCTGCATGTGCTGTGGCCGCATGCTGATTTCTTCGTGGTCAATGTGAGTTCCCCCAACACGCCGAATTTGCGGCAATTGCAGGACAAAGCCGCGCTCGACGAAATCCTTGTCGCCGTTCAAGAGGTCAACCGGAAAGAGGCCGCTTCCACCGGCGAAGGGAATGCCTCCGAACTCCCCAAGCCATCGTGCACAATTTCCAATCGCCAATCGCCAATCGCCAATCGCCAATCGCCAATGGCCAATCGCGAATTGGGAAAGCCGATTCTCGTGAAGGTCGCGCCGGACCTTTCCTTCGAAGCGGTGGATGAAATCCTTGCACTGGCGGACTCGCGGCGAATCGCCGGAATCGTCGCGACCAACACTACGATTGCGCGCACCGAGACCACCCACCCGCACTCACGCCGAATCTATGCCCAGGAAGGCGGATTGAGCGGTCGGCCCTTGCGCGAACGAAGCACGGAGATCGTCCGCCATATTGGGCGGCAAACAGCCGGCCGGCTGCCGATCATCGGAGTCGGAGGCATCTTCGACGCGGCGGATGCCTGGGAAAAGATCGTCGCGGGGGCCAGCCTGGTTCAGGTCTATACGGGATTGGTCTATGAGGGGCCCGGCATTGTTCGAGACATCGTGCTGGGGCTGCGCGAGCGGCTCGGACGAGCTGGGCTGAGGAGGCTCCAGGATGCGGTGGGCGTAAAACGTGAAACGTGAAACGTAAAACATCACGTTTCACGCATCACGGATTACGAATTACGTTTTACGCCTCACGGAAACCGCTCTTTATCCTCATGCGGCTCCAACGCAGCAATCGCCTTCATGATCCCGTGGGCGATCTGCGGATAAATTTCTTTGAGCCTGGACTTGGAACAACTGCGGGCTTCCGCGCGAAGCTCGGCAAAGGCCAGAGGTTTTCCGAATTTCACGGCCACGCGGTGCGGCCGCGGCAAGCGGAGATGGCGACCGTAGGCTTCAAACGTTCCAAACACGCGCACGGGGACCACCGGAGCCTCCGATTTGACCACCACCAATCCGATCCCTGAACGCGCTGGCTGGAGGCGACCGTCGCGAGTGCGAGTGCCTTCCGGAAACAAAATAATCCCGCCGCCCCCCAGAAGTCGGTCCAGAATCTGACGTAACCCTGCCGCGCCGCCTCCTTCGCGATCGACGGGAACCGAATTCCAAGAACGAAGCACCGCGCCGACCAGCGGGAAACGAAAGAGCGTGTCGCGCGCCAGATAATTGATGGGCCGGGGCAAGCTCGCGCCGATCAAGGGCGGATCAAGGAAACTGGCGTGATTGGAGGCGAGAATGACCGGGCCTTCTCGCGGCACGCGTTCCGGGTTGAAGACACGCCAGCGGAAGCAAGTCGCGTACAGGAGGCGGAAGCAGGTCCACGCGGCGAAATAACTGGGATTCACCGCTTCTCTCCCAGTTTTGCCGTCACCGCCTCAATGATCAGCTGGCTGGTTTCGGCTGCGGTCATTTGCGAATTGTTGATGACCGTCGCGCCCAGCGGAATCATCAGCGGCGCCACTGCGCGCTGGCTGTCCCGTTGATCGCGCGCCGCGAGATTCTCCTGAACGCCCTCGGCAGCGCGGCGTTTGGAGCGCTCTTCTAGCGACGCGTCCAGATAGAATTTGAAGTCCGTTTCGGGAAACACGTTGGTGCCGATATCGCGGCCTTCCATAACAAGATTGCCGAATCGGATGCACTCGCGCTGCTTCTTCTTCATCCATTCGCGCACTTTCGGAACCGCCGCCACGTTCGGCACGGCTGCGCTCGTCTCCGCCGTCCGGATTTCCCGCTCCGGATAATAGCCGCCCACCAGGAGCCGAACCTGTCCCTCCACGCAGACAAGAGAGGTCTTCCACGCGCGGCAAACTCGGGCGACAGCTTTGGGGTCGCGAACATCCACTTTATGCTTCAAGCAGTACCAGGCGAGGGTGCGATACATCGCGCCCGTGTCCACATAGGCGAAGTTCAACGCCTTGGCGACCAGCTTCGCGTTCGTGCTCTTGCCGCTGGCGCTGGTGCCGTCCAAAGCGATGACGATCGGTTGTTTCACGCCGTCCGGAGCTATTTGTTACATCGTTAAATGGGTTAGATAGGTTAAATAGGTCAGATGGTTAAATGGTTAAATGGGTTGAACGGCCGACGATTTTGAACCTTTCACGCAACCCATTTAACCTTTCTAACTCATTTAACGAGCTCGGGGGGCTCACTCGGCAAAAAGTTCACCGAGGCTTAAAGGGCGGCGGGTGGCGGCGTCGAGAATCGTCGCGCCCAAACCGCCGGGCGGCGGCACGGCCAGTTTCTGGAAGAAGTTGGGAAAGGTCTTTTTCACGCAGGCGGGATTCTTGAGTCTGAGGCCGGGAACTTTCAATCCCAGAATGGCAAAACACATGGCCAGGCGATGGTCGTGGTAGGTCTCGATCTCGGCGCCGTGGAGCGCCGAAGGAAATACTTCCAGCGTGTCGCCCGTCTCCATCACCTTGGCGCCGCACTTCGTGAGTTCTGTCCGCAACGCCAGCACGCGCTCGCACTCCTGAAGGCGCAAACGGCCAAGGTCCGTGAATCGGACCGACTCCGCGTGGAATGGCGCCAGCACGATCGCAGTCATAATGCTGTCCCCCAAATCGGATTGACGCGAGAGCGTGGTGGGCGGCGGCAGGAAATTGGGAAACCGCGAATCGATCTGCCACCCGGACGTTGGCCAGGCGCGCACGCGGCAGGAAGGAAATTCCCTTTCAGCCCGGGTGTCCACTCGGACCTTTGCGCCGTCCGATGATACCAAAGCAGACCTTTCATTGACTTGCCGGAAAGCCGACTTTGGCTGCAGCCAGCCTGCCGCCCAAAAATAGCTGCCGCTGGACGCGTCGGGTTCGATCTGAACGGTTCCCCCGCGCTTGGGAAAGGCTTGGATGAGCCGGCGCGTCATCTCGACATAGGAGGATTCCTCCGCATCTTCGCCTACGACGCGCACAGACCAACCGCCCGCCTCGGCGCAAAGCAGCAGCGCGGAAGCGAATTGCGAACTCTCCGCGATGCTCACCGAGCACGCGCCCGGCTTCGGGCCGGCCCCATGGATCACGGCGGGCAGCTTGTTCCCTTCGCATTCGACAACGTAACCCAGTTCGCGCAACGCCTGGAAGAGGGCGCCCTGGGGCCGTTCGTGCATGCGCGGAACGCCATGCAGCCGACAAACGCCGTGACCGAGACAGACGAAAGCGCTCAAAAACCGGGCGGCTGTGCCCGCGTTGCCGACGAACAATTCGAGCAGTTTCTCAGGCGTGCCTCCGTTTGGAATTCTTCCGCCTAGACCGTGGACCGTGATCGTTCGATTGCAGAATTCCTCTGGATCCAGCGCGACCTTCACTTCAAACCCGAGCTTCTGAAGCGCCTCGACCATCACTTGCGTGTCCTCGCTCCACAACGCGCCTTCGAGCTTCGTCTCGCCTCCGGCCAGCGCCGCCAAAATCAAGGTGCGGTTCGTGATGCTCTTGGAACCGGGCACGGTGATCTCGGCGCCGACCGGCTCGGCCAAAGGCACGATTTCGATCAGGTCAGGGAGCGGCATGGGCAAGCGTAAAACGTAAAACGTGAAACGTAATCCATCTGTCGTTCTGGCATCGAGCAGCGAACACGCCGTCAAACGTCAACACAGGAAGGCGCACCCGGAAGACCGATGTTCGACGAGGACGTTTCACGCATTACGTTTTACGTTTTACGAAACTACTCCGGCGACGAAGACGCCCGGCCTTCCCCGCACCATTTCTCCCGCCGGTGCCTCGCCAGATCGAAGAATTCTTCGATCGCCTTCGTGTCCGCCTTTTCCAGCGCCAGGCGAAACTCCTGAAGGTCCTCGATGAACACGCCGAGCACGCGCGCCAGGTTCTTTCGGTTCGCCAGGGCAATGTCGCGCCACATTTCCGGAGAACCGGAAGCGATGCGGGTGGTGTCGCGAAAACCCGTCGCGCACAGTTGCGCTTGTTCTTTCGGATGCGCCGGGCTGAGCACGTAATTCGCCAGTTCTGCCGCCACCACGTGCGGCAAGTGACTGGATCGGCTCACGAATTCGTCGTGCAAATCGGCTTTCATCCGCATGGGCCGGGCGCCGACGCTGCGCCAGAATTCCTCCAGGCTGCGGACCGCTTTGGCGGGCGACTTTGGCGTCGGCGTGACGACGCACACGGCGTCGGCGAACAAATCGGCCCGCGCGGCGTTGACGCCCATTTTTTCGGCCCCGGCCATGGGATGGCTGCCAATGAAGTGCGCGCCAGCCCGGCCAACCAGCGGTTCCAATTCGTGCACGACGCTGCCCTTGACGCTCCCGACGTCGGTCACGATGGCGTCGCGCTTCAAACCGGGCAGCATTTTTTCCGTCAGCTCGCGCATTTGGGCGATTGGGGTGCAAAGGATGACGAGGTCGGCATTTTCAACCGCTGGGAGGAGTTCGAGCGTCGCTTCATCCACAGCGCCTTTCTTCAGGCATTCGTCAATGCTGGCCGGGCGGCGGACGAAGCCGATCACGCGCTTCGCCAGCCCGCGTTGCTTCAAAGCGAGTCCCAACGACCCGCCCAGCAAGCCGACGCCGACGAGGGTGATCTTTTGCCAATGCACAACGGCATTAAACCGATGCCGAAAGCGATAGGCAATAACGTAGGGCAGGCATCCTGCCTGCCCTGCCTGCCCAGCCGTTCATCGAAGCCTTCTTTTCCAAAGCCGAAAAACTCCTGCACCCGTAAGCCCGATGGCCAGCAAACTCAACACGGAAGGCTCTGGCACAGGCTCAGCAAAGATGATTTTCGAGATGGCAATGACATCCGTGATTTGCCCGCAGAAGCCGGCCCCTGGACGACCCGGACGAGGACCTCGGCATTCCCCGTCGGCGTTGAAGGGGGATAGCTCGACATTTCCAGCAAAGATCGACGCCGCGTTGAACCGCGTGCCGTCATCGAACCGCAATCCAATGAAAGTCAAATTTCCATCGCCAGCTTCGGCTGAAGCAAAATACGTCTCGGGACTCCCGCCGGAAACGCAGATGCCCGCCGTCCTCGGCCTGTCCATGTCCGTGAAGATGACACCAATCCCGCTGATCCCAACGTGTTGATCAGGTCGAAACTGAGGGCCGGGAAACCAAAGGTCATCGTCATTCAGTCCATCCTTGCTATCCATCCTAGAAAAAGAGGTAGTGCCCACGAATCACACGAAAGGACACGAATGAAGAACAGTTTGAGAAGTGTTTTAGGTTCACCCAATGGGCTAAGTGGTCCATTTCATAAATACGCTCACGTTCGCGGCAAGGGATTTTTCGGCCAGACGAGGCGCGAGCGACGAGCATATCCCGAAGTGGATCTGTAAGGAGCAAGCAACGAAGTCTGGCGAA
>VHCZ01000274.1 GCA_016871535.1 Verrucomicrobiota bacterium | reverse complement strand
AGGGCGAGTCCGTCCCGGCGAGCCGCCAAGCCATGGAAAGCTTCCTTGGTTTCAAAACCATGCCTATGCCCCATGAACTGGTAAGGACGCGTTCCACCGCGTCCCTGGATTGGCTCTTCCGATCGTTGAGTAAGTTCAGGGACGGAGTGGAATCCGTCCCTACCGGGTTCATGGAAAGATCGCTCGTCGTTCGGCTCAGAGAGGACTCTTCGCCCTACCGCCACCGACGCTGCTTCGGATTGACGCGTCCCCGCGCCGAGCACTTCTTCGATTCGCTGGTAGCGAAAAGGCGCTGCGAAATCGTAGCCCAATTCCTGGCGGTACCCGGGCGGAATCAACTTGTTGTTCGCGCTGGCCAAGAAATGGCTCGCCGGGTTGTAGGAATGCGGCAGTTGCGTCGCGCGCAGAAAGCCGCGCCATTCGTAACGCCCCTCGGCGCCGGGCACAGGCAACAGGCCGAACCAACCCTTGCGCACCGGCGCCAGTCCGCCGACGTGCCAACCGATATTTCCATCGACGTCCCCATAAACGAAATTCAGCGACGGCACTTTCCAGCGCTGCAGCGCGCGCTCGAATTCTTTCCAGTTCCGCGCGCGGCCCACGGACAGCGACGCGAGATAACCGGCCGATCCCGGTTCGCTCCCCACCCAGCGCAACGCATACGCGCGGTGGCGATTCGCATCTTCGTAGATCACCGGGCCGTGCGCCGTGAATTTGAGCGTCACTTCGACCGGTTGCGCCGCGCCTTTCACTTTGATGTGCTCGCGCTCCACGCGCATCGGCACCCAACGCCCGCGCCGGCGATATTCGTCAGGATTGTCCGGATTCGTTTCCTCCACATAGAGATCCTGCTGGTCGATCCCGTAAATGGTGATGCCCCAGCCGATGCGTTCGTTGTGGCCGATCGCGACGCCGGGCAGCGCTGGTTCGCCGCTGCCGATCACGTTCCAACCCGGTCCGACCAAATGCACCATATACCGCAGGCTCGGCAGCATGATCGGACGATGCGGATCGCTCGCGAGGAGCGGTTTGCCGGTCGTCGTGCGCGTGCCATCCACGACCCAGTTATTGCTGCCGTCGAGCGGATCGAACCGGCTGGCCGCGCCGGCGCCTGTAGCGTTCGCGAGAATGCGGGCATCGATCCCTTCCAGGTCCAGACCAGACGGAACTTCCAGCGGGCGGTAAGGATCGGTCGGGACCAATTCTTCGACCGTCTTGACACCCAACTCGCGGATCAATCGGGCGCGCGCCACTTCCATCCCGGCGTTGCGCGTCATGATGTAGCCGGCCATGCGCGTCACGCAGACTGCGGGCGTCCAGGGCTCCGGCTTGATTCCGGTGAGTTGAAATTCGATGGGAAGTCTGTCGCGGCTGAATTCGATGAAGAAATTCACGCCGCGTACGAACGATTCGATGATTTCGCGTCCGTCCGGAGCGTAACTCGCGAATTCCTTGTTCATGTCGCCGCGATAGCGGAGCAGCCGCGCAAAGCGGTCGCGCTGCACGGCGCGCGGCCCCAGGACTTCCGCGAGTTTGCCCTCGCCGACGCGCCGCCACAAATCGAGTTGCCAGAGGCGATCTTGAGCGGCGACGAAACCTTGGGTGAAGAAAAGATCAGATTGAGTTTCGGCATAAATGTGCGCCACCCCCCAGGAATCTCGAAGCACTTTCACCGGACGGCGCAAGCCGGGCACACTGATCTCGCCGGCAGTCTGGGCCAGCGCGTTCCGGGCGCGGGCCTGGAGATCGTCCGCGCTCAAAGCAGCGGGCACCGAGCTAACGAAGGCCAGTTCGGCAAGGAACGCGAGCAATGCGACAGATGGGCTTCTCATGGCGACCTGCCATCGCCTCGGCGCCATGCACAAGGCCGATGAACCCACCCCTTCCCCTCCCAGGAGGGGAACTGGGACCTGCGACGTCGGACAGAGCTCCCCTCCTAGGAGGGGCGAAGGGGTGGGTTGGTTCATGGGAAGCTTTCTTGGCCTTTGGGCCATGCACATGGGCCTTGAACCGAAAACCCTGCGGACCGCAGCCTTCAGGCTGCTTCCGCGCGCTCTCCGCAGTCGAGCGTTGAAGCGGCCTAAAGGCCACGGTCCGGAGGAACGGTTCATGGGAAGGGATGGCGCGGTGTTGGTTCTGATTCGTCGGACTGGAGAGATTCTGCGCAAATCAGCCCTCGAACTCAATGGCTGAAAGAAGCGGGTGGGGCGAGGCTCCCGCCGAGCCAATGCCATCGAAGATAGGCTCCGCAGGGCGTCGCCCCACCGTCGTTAACTGCATTCCCAGGAAGATCTACCACGGATAACACGGATGAGCACGGGTAGCTTCTTGATCCGTGATCCGTGTGATCTGTGTAATCCGTGGTTGCTATGGTTGCGGTTTTCTCCGCGCTGTGTCACTTGCCCGCGCTCCAGCCGCCGTCGATGAGAAAGGCGGTTCCCGTGATGAAAGCGGACTCGTCGCTGGCCAGGTACAAGGCGGCGTGCGCAATTTCTTCAGGCTTCCCCATCCGGCCCAACGCCTGGGTCGCAGACATTTCCTGATACGCCTTCGCAGGATCGGGATATTCCTTGAGCCGCGCGGACACGAAAGGGGTCTCAACGCGGCCCGGACAAATGCAGTTCGCGCGAATGCCTTCCTTCGCGTGGTCCAGCGCTAAACTTTTGGTCAGCCCGACGACCGCGAATTTCGTCGTGCAATACGCGAGCCGGTCGCGCACCGCGACGACGCCTCCGATGGACGCCAGGTTGATGATATTGCCGGATTTCCGCGCGAGCATGCCGGGGAGAAACACTTTGGTGACGTTGAAAACGCCGCGCACGTTCACGCAATACATCCGGTCGAGATCCGCGCCCGTCGTCTGCACCATGGTGCCGACATGGCCGATGCCGGCGTTGTTGACGAGAATATCGAGCCGCTGCTTGCTGCGAAGCACGAGATCTGCCGCGCGCGCGCATTGCTCTTCGTTCGCCACGTCAAGCGGGAGAAATTCAGCCTGGCCACCTTCGCGCTGGATGCAAGCGGCCGTTTCCAGGCCGGCCTTCTCGTGGCAATCGGCGACAAACACGCAAGCATTCGCGCGCGCGAACACCTCCGCAATGGCCGCGCCGATTCCGGAAGCCGCGCCGGTGACTAGAGCGATTTTGTTTTGAAGGCTGAACATACGCCAGACTCAGCAAGGAGAATTCAAGCCGAACAGGAGGCTACACAGACAACGGAGGCCGCGAACTCGAAGAGGAATCAGACTCGTCGCGCCGGGTTGCCCCGCGAACTCTGTGTTCTCTGTTTGCTCCTGTTGCACCCGAATCTTGCTGCGGCCTACGGTATTTTGAGGAGTTCCGCTTCCGTCCAGGCGTCTTCGCGCTTGGCCGTCTCGGCGCGGATTCTCGCGACGGTCTTGGGATCGACCGGCGCGGCGGCGTTTCCCCATTCGCGCCGGATGTAAGTGAGCACCGCGGCGATTTGCTCGTCTTCCAGGATGGCCAGGGCGGGCATTTCCTGCTGGTAGGTTTTCCCGCTGACTTTGATGGGCCCTCGCAATCCCTGGAGCGAAATTCGGATCAAACGTTCTTCCGAACCCGTGGCCCACTCCGAGTTTGCTAACGGCGGCGCGAGGCCTTCCTGGCCGTTGCCGTGCGGTTGATGGCACGCGCCACAAATGACGGCGTAAAGTTCCTTGCCCGCCTCGAAGCGCGCTTGTTCCGCCAGCGACAACGGTTGCACCGCGGGAGCCTTCTTGTCCGGAGCAGTCGATGACTGGCTTCCACTGGAGGAACGAGCGCGCTGGGCAAAAATCAAAAGGCTGAGGACAGCCAGCGCAAAGGCGGTTCGCAACAACATTCGGTTTCCAAATTGCACAAAAGCGCGAGTTGGTTACCTGAGTTCAGCCCGCTTGCCAAGCGGTTTCGCGATGTGGTCCGCTGCGCGGGCGTTTCCGCGCTGCCCCCGGAGCGCGGCCTTGAGCTGCTCTCACACTTCATTACTGTGCAGACCGTGGGATTGACGACAGATCGACCGGAGAACCGTAGCGCAGATTCTCAATCTGCTGTATCGCCGATTTCCAATCGGCAGGGCGCCGGCAAGTCCCAGCGGGCTCGGACTGGGAGACGCCCCGCAGAATACAATTCTGCGATACGGCAGAGTGCAACTCTGCGCTACGAGCTTTGTCGTCCATCCCGCCGACCAAGCAGTAACCTGGCAGCGTCGGCGAAAGCGGCGAGGCGCTTCGCTTCCCGCCGCAGTCCAAAGGGTTTGGCGCATCGTCACCGAATTCCGAGCGGAACGGACTCGCCTGTCCCTATCCGTACTTGACCCGACAGGGAATCCGTACTCTCCATCGCCCCACGATGACGGTCGCGTAGCCCCGCGTGACGAACAAGCCGACAGTGCCATGGGCGCCTTGGAGGAATCGACTGCGGGCAGAACAAGCGCTCCGGGAGAGCGAAGCCCGCACCCGGCTGATTATCGATTCCGCGCTCGACGCCGTCATCACGATGGATGAAGAGGGCGCCATCCTGCGGGAGAATGCGTGCTCGTGGTGGACGACGAGCGCGCGATCCGCGAAATCACCCGGGGCACTTTGGAATCCTGCGGCTACCGCGTCTTGACCGCCAAGGATGGCACGGAAGCCGTCGCGCTCTACGCTCAACACCAGCAAAACATCCGCGGCGTGATCACGGACATGTCCATGCCGTTCCTGGACGGACCGGCGACCATACGCGCCTTGCAGAAGGTCAACGCCGCCGTGAAAATTCTCGCCGTCAGCGGTCTCGCCGAGAATCCCGGCCCGCTCGACGCCGCGCATCCTGGTTCCGTCCGATTTCTCCAAAAGCCCTACACCGCCGAGGAGCTGGTGAGGACGCTGCACGGCATGCTGCACGAACCGGTGCTGGGCCAGGAGCAAGTCTAGACTTCTTCGTCATCTTCCTCTCCCCGCGAGGAACGAGTGGGGAGAGGACCGAGGAGAGGGGCGAGCCAATAAAGACGGCCCTCCTCTCCCCCGTCCCTCTCCTCCCTGCCGAGGGAGAGAAGGAGAAATCTTGAAGCAACTCTCGATTTCATCCCTTAATTCAACAGCAGTGCGGGCCGGGCGTGGGTTCGCGGTCACCATGCGAGATCGCGGAATCGTGGACGTCATCCAGGCATCTCCGGACTGCGGCAGTGAGCGTGGGGGGATTGAACGGTTTGGCGAGGAAATTGCGGCCCTCGCGCAGAATCGGGCTATACGCTTTCAGGTCAATGCTGTAGCCGCTGGTGTAGATGATTTTCAACTCGGGCCGTTCAGCCTTGAGGCGTTTCGCCAGTTCCATCCCGGTGGGTTCCTCCGGCATCACGAGGTCGGTGAGCAAGAGATCGATTTGCCGGCCGCTGCGATTCCATATCTCCAGCGCCTCGCGGCCATTGGCGGCGGTCAGCACGTTATACCCGTGAAGTTTCAGGATTTTTTTGACGAGTTGGCGGAGAGACGGCTCGTCCTCCACCACCAGAATGGCTTCCGCTCCGCCCGCCACACTTTCGTCCGCGGGAGGCGGGGCTGACTGGCGGTCGATCTCCCCTGCGCAAGGCAGGTAAACCCGGAAGGTCGTGCCGGCGCCCAGGCAGCTTTCCACTTCGATCCAACCCTGATGCTGTTTCGCAATCCCATAAACCAAAGCTAATCCAAGGCCGCTCCCTTTGCCGACGTCCTTGGTTGTGAAGAACGGCTCGAACACCCGGCTCAAGGTTTCCGGCGCCATGCCGCAGCCGGTGTCCTCGAACGTCAGGCGGACGAACGCGCCGGGCCGAGCCTCCGGATTTCGGCGCGCGTAAGCAGAATCGATTTCCAGCGCTGCCAGGCTGACAACCAGCTTCCCGCCCGACGGCATCGCATCGCGCGCGTTGAGCGCCAGGTTGATAATCAATTGCTCGAGCATTCCGGCGTCGGCGTTCACGAGCGGGAGATGGCCAGGATAAGCGAATTGCAGTTCGATTCGTTCGCCCAGCAATCCACGCATCATTCGCCCGGCGTTCGTGACCACCTCGGTCAAATCCAATTGCAGGGGCTGCATCATCCGTTTCCGGCTGAAGGCGAGCAACTGCGCCGTCAAATTCGCGGCGCGCTCGGAGGCGCCGGCAATGTGGTCCATGGATTCCCGGGCGTCCGGATCGAAATGAGGAAGAGTGGAGAGCAGATTCACATGGCCCTGAATGATGGTCAGGATGTTGTTGAAATCGTGCGCCAGGCCGGCCGACAACTGGCCGACGGCTTCCATCTTTTGGGCGTGCCGGAGTTGCGCCTCCAGGTTCAATCGGTCGGTGATGTCGGCCGTAACCGAGCAAGCGAGTCAGGCTTTCGTTCACGTCCAGGAACCGCTCATCGCGCAGGCGCGTGATGGCCAAGGGGAGCGGGCTGGATCGAAACGCTTTGGAGAAACGTTCCTCAGAGCGGCGCACCTCTTCTTCGCTCTGTTTGCGCTCGGTAATGTCTGCGACGGCGCCAATGGTTCCGATGATTTCGCCGTCAGGAGTGCGATAAGGCGCGGCGTGAATCTCCGCCCAGAACCGAGAGCCGTCTTTTCGTTTGAGAATCAGCTCATAGCGTTCGGTTGCTCCGGCAGCGCGGCGCTCATTTTTGCGTTGAATTTCGTCCCAGGCCGCGGCGGGCACGATCAGTTCATACGAGCGGCGCCCGATCATTTCTTCCAGAACATACCCGCAAAGCTCGGTCATCCGGCGGTTGGCGTAGAGGATGATATCTTCGAGGTCGGTGATGAGAAGGCCTTCGCCGATGTTTTCCACCACGGTGCGGAAGCGCGTTTCCGAAAGGCGCAGTTCTTCCTCCGCGCGCTGGCGTTCCGTGGCTTCTTGAATGCGGGCCAGCGCGCCGGCGGCGTGGTTGGCCAGAGTCTGAAAAGTTTGCAGGTCTTCCGGCGTGTAGGCATGGACCGCGTAGCTTTGAATCGAAAGGATGCCCACGGCCCTTTCCCCGTCGCGAATCGGCACGAACATCAGCGACGAGGAGCGCAGCGACGTGTTGCCAATCGGCCGCAGCTCCGGTTCCGGGTCCGGCCCTCGTCCGCGCAAGATCAATTGCGGGCCGTCACTCAACACCCGCCGGCTGATCGGCGTGGGTTTCATGCCGATCAGGGAAGGGGACACTTCCGTCTTCCGCCCGTCGATGACGTCCAGGGTGATGATTGGAATCATCTCGTCGGAGGCCGCCGAATACAGGTGAAGAAATCCAGCGTCCCACCCGAACAAATCCTGGGCGGCGTGAAGGATGATTCTTCCGGCTTCGACCGGCGTGGTGGCGGCGGCAAGCTTTTGGGCCAGGTTGGAGAAGACAGCCAGGCGCATTTCCGACTGCTTGCGTTCCGTGATGTCCCGGTAATTCACCACCACGGCGTGAACGCTTGGCTCGGCGAGCAGATTCGTCACCCGGGCCTCAACCCAGACCCAGTGACCGTCTTTGTGTTGCCGGCGGAGTTGCACGGCGACCGTGGCGCCGGGGCTGTTCAGCAAGGCCACCAACTGGTTCGACAGCGCGGCGGAATCGGATTCGTGAACGTGGCTGAGAATGTTCTTCCCCACGACTTCGGGCGCCGCGTAGCCGAGCATCCGGGTGATGGCCGGGCTGGCGTAAAGCACGGTTCCCCGCGGATCGAATAACACGATGCCGTCCGAGCTTTTCTCGATGAGCGCGCGGAAACGGCGGTCGCCTTCGCGCATGGCAGCGTCGATCCGATCGCGCTGGCTCCGGACCCGGTAAAGGATTTCCACGGCGGCGAGGAGGCCGGGCGCCAGAACCAGAATCGTCCTCACCGAGTTGATCGGATTCTCACGAAGCAACTGAACTACGATTCCGGAGGTGGCAATCGTCGCAAACAACATGCCCGGCGCGATGGCGCGGCGTGGGTCTGGGAACTGGCGCGGGTCAACTTTCCCGGCGCCATTTTGATCCTGGATTTCTATCATGCCATGCAACATCTCCATGGCTTGGTCGAGGCGCTCTGCGGCAAAGACACCGTCGAAGGCA
>VHCZ01000273.1 GCA_016871535.1 Verrucomicrobiota bacterium | reverse complement strand
TTTTGTCCGTGGCCTGCGTTGGCTCGGTCCTTACAGCCCGCGTTGGGGATGCTCGGACCTCGCCGCCTTGGCCACAGCCAAAATCCCTCGCCGCAGGACCCCGCGCAATTTTCGGACACGCTCTCAGATATTCAACTGCCGTTGGCGGTGCGCTTCATCCGGTCGCCCTGCAATTCGGTCCACGTGCTGGGGCGTGAGAAAGTTCGGTCCGCCCAACGCGGCCGCGCCCATGAAAATGGCGGCGGCCTTGTTCGCCATCAGGAGGCACGCCAGCACGGCGTTCGGCGTGCCGCCCAACGCAATGAGGCCGTGATTCTGCAGCAGAATCAGGCGCGGAACGGTGTCATGCTGTTGGATGAACGCCGAGGTGCGGTCCCGAATCTCGCGGGACAACGGCAACCCCGGATCCGTATAAGGAATGAATACCGACGCCGGGCCGCAGCACACGACTTCGTCCGGGAACAACCGCCGCTCTGCGAAATCCCGCGCGCGGGGCGAACAGAGGATTTGATTGGCCGCCACCGGATGGCAATGGCCGACAAAACCGACTCCTTCCAGCGTGAGCAGCCAGGCGTGAAACATGGCCTCCACGCTGGGTTTCTTTCCCTGGCCATCGACGCGCGAGTCCATCAGCGCTTGATCGATGGCCTCATCTCGGATGTTCCGTTGGTTGAGGATGGCCAGCACTTTGGCGCTGTCGCAAACCGTGACGTCCGCTTCCGAGAGCGTCGCGAGGCTGCAGCCGCTGGCTTTGACTGCGAACTGGGCGCCGTTGAGTTTGGCCGAAGTATTGCCTTCGCCCAAAATGGCCAGGTGGCGATCCTCCCTCCCGATCGCGCGCGACAGTTGAAGGAGTTCATTCACCCGGGCATTCATCCAGGACCACTCAATGCCGAAAATGCCGCACGCCGGTGAACGCCATCGCGACATTTCTTTCGTCCGCCGCTGCGATCACTTCCGCGTCGCGCACGGAACCGCCGGGCTGAATCGCCGCCGTGGCGCCGGCTTCCGCCGCCGCAATCAATCCGTCGGGGAACGGAAAAAACGCGTCGCTGCAGACAACGCTGCCCTTCAGCGACAATCCGGCCTCGCCCGCTTTCCACACGGCAATCCGGCTGGCATCCACGCGGCTCATCTGGCCTGCGCCGATGCCCAGCGTTCGGTCCTGCGCCGCATAAACGATGGCGTTCGATTTGACGTGCTTGACCACGCGCCAGCCGAAAAGCATCGCGGCCAGTTCGGCTTGGCCCGGCGGTCTCCGGGTGACGATTTTCAGTTCGCCGGCGCTCACGGTTTTCACATCGCGCTCTTGCAGGAGCCAGGAATCGGCGCCGACGCCGCGCACATCCCAGGCGCCCGCCGTCGCCGGATTCTTTAGAACCTTGATGAGTCGAAGATTCTTTTTCTTTTGCAGCAACGCCAGAGCGTCGGGCGCAAAGTCCGGGGCGATGATGACTTCGCTGAAAATTTCGGCGATCGCTTCCGCGCAGGCCGGATCGAGCGCCTGGTTGACGGCGATGATGCCGCCGAAAGGCGCTTGCTTGTCCGTCGCGAACGCTTTGTCCCAGGCCTCCCGCAGCGTCGCGCCCTGCCCCACGCCGCAAGGGTTCGTGTGCTTGAGGATCGCCAGCGTGGGTCCGTCCCCGAAAAACTCGGCGATCAGGCTGGCGGCGGCGGTGAGGTCGAGAATGTTGTTATACGAAAGCTCCTTGCCGTGGAGTTGCTGGAAATACTCATTGAACCGGCCATACAGCGCGGCGCGCTGGTGCGGGTTCTCTCCGTAACGCAAAGGCTGGACTTTCGATTCTCGGAGTGTCAGTTCAGCGGGCAGGTCGAGCGAGCTGGCTTCGGTGGATTTGCTCGTTTGTTCCTGGCGAGTTGCGAACGCGCGGCTCAAGTAACCCGCAATCGCGCCGTCGTAAGCCGCGGTCCGCGCAAACACCTTCGCCGCGAGCTTCCGGCGCAGTTCCAGCGTGGTGTTGCCGCCGGCCTGGATTTGCCGGGCGACCTCGTCATAGTCCCCTGGATCGACGACGACGGTGACGCTTTCGTGATTCTTGGCCGCGCTGCGAAGCATCGAGGGGCCGCCGATGTCGATGTTCTCGATCGCTTCGTGAAGCGCTACTCCCGGTTTCGCCACGGTTTGCTCGAAGGGGTAAAGATTCACCACGACCAGATCGATCGGCTTGAGGTCGTGTTGCTGAGCGGCCTTCTCGTGGCCGGGATTCCCGCGGAGGAAGAGCAGGCCGCCGTGGACTTTCGGGTGGAGCGTCTTGACGCGCCCATCCAGCATTTCCGGAAAGCCGGTGTAGGCGCTCAACTCCGTCACGGCGATGCCTTGATCACGCAGGGCCTTGGCCGTCCCGCCCGTCGAGATGATCTCCACCCCCGCTTTCGCGAGCGTGAGGGCGAGAGTGCTCAAGCCGGTTTTGTCGGAGACCGAAAGCAGCGCGCGTTGTATTCTCGGCATAAAGCGCGGGTAAAATCCTCCAGAAGTTCAACCGCCGTCAACCGGATTCCAGCAATTCTCATTATGGTAGGGCGAGTCCGTCCCGGCGAGCCGTGTCCGACGTATTGGGAACACGTTGGAGGCAGCTCGCTGGGGACAGGCTCTACCGAAGTCAAACTGAGAATTGCTGACCGGATTCCACTGACCCAAGTTGAGGCGTTGAGGCTTGTAAATCGATGGCATTGCTAAAGGATTTTGCGCAGAATCAACCCGCCGTGAGCAACCTCCGGATTATCTTTCGATTTGGCTGGCCCTATTTGCGGCGATACTCGGGGCGATTCATCGTTGGCATTCTGCTCGGAATCGCCTTCGGGTTCTCCAATGCCGGCTTTGTCTGGGCGACGAAAACTCTGATCGGCCGCATGGCCCCGGAGTCCGAAACCCAAGCCGCCAAAACTCCCGCGAACGCCGCCGGCACCGCCACAGCCCTGGACCGCGCCAAACTCCGCCTGGAGCAAACAACCGATCGCTGGGTCGATCCCTGGCTCCCTTACGCGGGACGGCCCGTGGACTGGCAGCAGTTCGTGGGTGGATTGTTCTTTCTGCCGTTGCTGGCGGCGTTCCGCGGCGGGGTCGGTTACTTGAACAGCTACTGCATGGCCTGGGTCAGCGAACGCGTCGTCAACGACCTGCGCATCGATGTTCTGGAAAAACTCACCGGCCTGTCGCTCGATTTTTTCAATCGCTCTACCACGGGGGATTTGCTCACGCGCGTCAACCAGGACACCGCGTCCTTGCAGCGCTGCCTGAGCCTGGGCTTCGCGGACCTCGTCAAGGAACCGATCACAGTCGTCAGCATCCTGATCGGCGTGGGGTTGATCGACTGGAAATTGACGCTCCTGGCCATGGTTTTTTTCCCGGTCTGCGTGGTGCCGATGATTCTCTTGGGACGCAAGGTGCGGAAAGCGAGCAAAGGCGCGCTGGGTGCCACCGTTTCGCAGGCCAGTTTGCTCGTGGAAATGCTTTCCGGCATCCGCGTGGTCAAGGCGTTCGGTCTGGAGCAACAGCAAGTCGCCCGCTTCCGCAAGTTGTCCCGAGACCTGGTGCATCACGGGATGAAGGGCGCCCGCGCGCGCGAGCAACTCAACCCGATCATCGAGACGATTTCCATGTTCGGACTGGGCATGCTCGTGGTGTACATCGCTTATCAGCAGCAAACGGTGGCGCAAATGGTTGCGTTTCTCACCGGCATGGCTCTCGTCTATACGCCGATAAAAAAGCTGGCGAGCCTGCACGTCCTCTTCGAGCAAACCAGCGTGGCGATCGAACGTCTGCTCCAGGTGTTCCGGGAAAAACCCACCGTGCGCGAAACGGCCGATCCGAAACCGATGAAGTCTTTTCAATCGGGGATCGTCTTCAACAAAGTGAGCTTCTCCTACGGCGACCGGATGGTGCTGGAGAACCTCAACCTAACCATTCCGCGGGGAATGCGGTTAGGCGTCGCCGGTGAAAGCGGTTCCGGCAAAAGCACGCTCGTGAATTTGCTGTTCCGATTTTATGACCCGACGCATGGAACAATCCGGATCGACGGGTGCGATCTGCGCGAGGTCGCCTCGGAACCATTGCGGCGCTTGATGGCGCTGGTGAGCCAGGAAGTCGTGCTGTTCGATTTGAGCGTGGCGGAGAACATCGCGTGCGGCCAGCCTGCAGCCACGGGTGCCGAGGTGGAAGCCGCGGCCCGTGCGGCGTTCGCTCATGAATTCATCGCCGCGCTGCCTCAGAGCTACCAAACGCGCGTAGGCGAACGCGGTGTCACGTTGTCCGGCGGCCAGCGCCAGCGGATCGCGATTGCGCGGGCGTTCGTACGCGACGCGCCGATTCTCGTTTTGGACGAAGCGACTGCCGCGCTGGATTCGCAATCCGAAGCCGAGGTCCAGGCGGCGATCGATCGGCTGGCGGAGCACCGGACGGTCATTTGCGTGGCGCACCGGTTGTCCACGCTGTCGAACATGGATCACATCATTGTTTTGTCGCAAGGCCGCATCATTGAAGCGGGGCGGTTCAAGGATTTGCTGCAAGCGGGCGGATTCTTCGCCGCCATGGCGAGCAAACA
The DNA here is from genome assembly GCA_016871535.1 of Verrucomicrobiota bacterium. NCBI lineage: Bacteria > Pseudomonadati > Verrucomicrobiota > Verrucomicrobiota bacterium. The sequence continues at coordinate 3,572 of VHCZ01000273.1, read as the reverse complement.
AGGCTTCGGACTGGCTGCGACTCAATGAACTTGCGCGCCAGCGGCTGCAGAAGAAGTGAGTCCAGCCTCGTAGCGCAGATTTTTAATCTGCCGTATCGCGGAATTGCATTCCGCGGCGTTCCGGCCAACTCGAGCTCGCGGCATTGTTCGACGCGCGGCCGATTCCAAATCGGCGATACAGCAGAGTTCAACTCTGCGCTACGTTGATGCGAATTCTGCACACAGAATGGTCGGACGGCTGGGGCGGACAGGAACGGCGCGTTCTGTCCGAGATGACCGGGATGAACGCGCGCGGCCATTTCGTCGCCCTGGCCACTCGGCCCCAGTGCCGCCTTCGCGTCCAGGCCGAAGCCGCGGGGATTCCCGTCCTGACGCTGCCCAGGCGCGCTGGACTTCGCCTCGATCCGAGCGCTGCGGCGATCTTTGTGCGAGCAGCGCATCGAGGTCGTGAATACGCACAGCGGCGTCGATAGCTGGATCGGCAGCCTGGCCGCAAAGTGGGCGCGGACGCCGGTCCTGCTGCGCACGCGTCATCTGAACCTGCCGTTGAAACGGAGCCGGCTGAATCTCGTCCATCATTTTCCCGACCGCATCATCACGTGCGGCGAGGCGATCCGCGCGGAATTGATCGCGCGCGACGGGTTTCCGCCGGGCCAACTCGTCAGCATTCCCACCGGCATCGATTTCGCAGGTTTCAATCCGCAACGCGACCGAAGCGCGACCCGGAAAAATCTCGGTCTCGCCGAGGGCCATTTCGTCATTCTCATGGTCGGAATTCTCCGCACCGTCAAAGGGCACGATGTCGCTCTGCGAGCGTTTCAAACCATGGCCTCGGAAATCGAACAGGCTCGGCTGGTGTTGGCCGGCGACGGCCCCTGGCAAGGGGAGTTACAGCGGCTGACCGCAACTTTGGGTCTCACGGATCGCGTCCGCTTTCTCGGATTTCGCGACGATGTTCCGGACTTGATGGCGGCGGCGGATTTGTTCCTGCTCACGTCGCGGTCGGAAGGAGTCCCCCAGGCTGTTACGCAGGCGATGTACGCCGGTTTGCCTGTTGTGGCCACACGAGTGGGGGGCGTTCCTGAATTGATCGCGCACGAGGAGAATGGCCTGCTGGTGCCGCCGGAGAATCCGGTCGCGACCGCAGCCGCCATCCGGCGAATGGCGCAAGACCCGAACCTGGCCCGGCAGTTCTCGGCAGCGGGTCGGTCGCAGGTGGAGATCCGATTCAGTTTGCAGGCGATGCTGGATCGGACCGAGCAACTCGGCGCGGAATTATTGGCGGAGAAACGCCGCTGAGAACCTGTTTGAGAATTCCCGCGGCTGCGATTTTCAAAACAGCTCTCAGATCATTCCTCGCTCCGGCTCAAGCGGGCGATCACGCCCAAATCCTCGAGCGTGGTCGTGTCTCCCTTGATTTCACCGCCGGCCGCGATTTGCTTGAGCAACCGGCGCATGATTTTTCCGGAACGGGTCTTGGGCAGGGCCTCCGCGAAACGGATGTCGTCCGGTTTGGCCACCGGGCCGATTTCCTTGGCGACGTGCCTGCGGAGTTCATCGCGCAGTTCGGGAGCGGCGTTCACGCCGGATTTCAATGTGACGAAAGCGACCAAGGCCTGGCCTTTCAATTCGTCGGGGCGACCGACCACGGCCGCTTCCGCAACCTTTGAATTGCTGACCAGAGCGCTCTCCACTTCCGCCGTGCCGATGCGATGGCCCGCGACGTTGAGCACGTCGTCAATGCGCCCGACGATCCAGAAATAGCCGTCCTTGTCCTGGCGCGAGCCGTCGCCGGTGAAGTAACTTCCTTTGACCTCGCTCCAATAAATTTCCTTGAAACGCTGCGGATCGCCCCAGACGCCGCGCAGCATGCCCGGCCACGGTTTGCGAAGCACGAGCTTGCCGCCCGTGTTGCGCGGCACAGGCTGGCCCTTGTCATCCACCACTTCAGGAACGATCCCGAAAAACGGGAGCGTCGCGGAGCCAGGCTTGGTCGGCGTCGCGCCGGGCAAAGGCGTGATCAGAATGCCGCCGGTCTCGGTTTGCCACCAGGTATCGACGATGGGACAGCGTTTGCCGCCGATGACTTCGTGATACCAGATCCAGGCTTCGGGATTGATCGGCTCGCCCACGGTGCCGAGCAAACGCAGCGAACGCAGATCGCGTTTCATAGGCCAGTCCACGCCCCATTTCATGAAAGCGCGAATCGCGGTCGGCGCCGTGTAGAGGACGGTGACGCCGTATTTTTCCACGATGCGCCAAAAGCGGTCCGGTTCGGGCCAGTTCGGCGCGCCTTCGTACATCAGGCTGGTCGCGCCGTTCGCGAGCGGGCCATAGACCACGTAGCTGTGCCCGGTGACCCAGCCCACGTCCGCCGTGCACCAATACACATCGGTGTCCTTCAAATCGAAGACGTAACGGCTCGTCAGCCTCACGTAGAGGAGGTAACCGGCGGTCGTGTGAAAAATTCCCTTCGGTTTGCCCGTGGAACCGCTCGTGTAAAGAATGAACAGCGGCGCTTCGCTGTCCATTTTCTCCGGAGGGCAATCGACCCCGACCAGCTTCGACTCCTCGTGCCACCAGACGTCGCGCCCGTCTTGCATCTGAACTTCGTTGGCGGCGCGGCGCAGCACGATGACCTTCTCAATGGATGCCGCCAGCAAGGCTCCTTGCGCGTCCTTGAGCGCCAGCGCCTCGTCCACATTTTTCTTCAGCGGCACCACGCCCCCGCGGCGAAAACCGCCGTCCGCCGTGATGACGAGCTTGGCGCCGCAATCATGAATCCGGTCCGCGACCGATTGCGCGCTGAAGCCGCCGAACACGACCGAATGGACCGCGCCGATCCGCGCGCACGCGAGCATGGCGATGGCGGCTTCGGGCACCATGGGCAGGTAAATCAGCGCGCGATCTCCTTTGCGAATGCCGTTTTTCTTGAGCACATTGGCGAACCGGCAGACCTCGCGGTGAAGCTGTTTGTAAGTCAGGACGCGTTCCTCGCCCGGCTTGCCGTCGGTGGCAGGCTCGCCTTCCCAGATCAGCGCGGCTTTGTTCGCGGTGGGCGTGTCCAGATGCCGGTCCAGGCAATTGGCGCTCACGTTGAGCTGGCCGCCAACAAACCACTTCGCGAACGGCGCCTGCCATTGCAGCACCTTTTTCCAAGGCTTGACCCAAACCAGCTCGTCCTTGGCCCGTTTGCCCCAGAATTTTTCCGGCGCTTTGACCGATTCCTTGTAAAGCTTGCGATACTGGGCGAGCGACTTGATATGAGCTTGCTGGGAAAAGGTTTTAGGCGGAGCGAAAACGCGCTCTTCATGTAGGACCGACGTGATGCCGGGGGCCGGCGCAAGCTTTTGGTCACTCATAATCGTGCTGAGAACGGAGGCATCTTAGGAGCGAGCGAGGACGCGTCAATCTTGAAGGGGAGTGAAAACCGTATCCCCCTCTCGGGTCTGTGCAAAAATAACTTCCGGTTTTGGCGGGAGCGCCGCCTGGCCGGATGCAAGGCGCGAGGAGGGAGCATCCCCGTTTTGGGGCTGTGACCGACGAGCAACGCCGCAGCCGGCCAGGCGCCG